>CBJMBI010000017.1:0-20086 GCA_966427955.1 uncultured Ktedonobacterales bacterium | reverse complement strand
TCACAGATCTCTCGCGTTGACATACCGTTCTCAAGGTGCCCAATGATACGATCGACGAAGACACGTGTTCCCTCGATGATTGGTCGCCCACTATTAATAGCTAGATCTTGCACAATTCCAGGGGAGATTCTTCGTATTCCTTGTTGTGCCATATGTTTCTCCTTTCGGTAGAAAGCCTGCAACTTTTGCGGCGTCAGCCCATAAACTATGACATGATTCGCACTCTTAAACTTTGTATTCTCACTCTTTATTCATTGTATACATCATTTGGTTGCATGGCAATACTTAAATATGCGTATTAAGAGCTTTGGCGTTTATTTTCTTGCTCGAAACATTTCGTGTCGAGCTAGCTCAAGGAAGGCCTCAACAGCCGGAGAGTGATCATCACGTCGCCAGACCATAGCCATCTCAATCTGTGTGGTATCGCCCTCTAATGGACGATATACAACTTCCTGGCTACGCAGAGATTGCACGGAGGCAGGGACAAGTGAGATACCCATGTTTGCCGCTACCAGCCCAATAATGAGATACGTATCTGCCGCTTCTTGCTTCACATTGGGGCTGAAATTTGCCGAATGACAAAGGTTCATAACACGGTCGTAGAGGCCTAATGTCCAGTGACGTGGCTGCAGGACGAAGGTCTCATTGGCTAAGTCTTGGATCGAGATCTGTGCTTTGCTCACAAGTGGATGCTGAGCCGGCAATGCCAGTAGGAGTGGCTCCCGCAGAATTATCTCGGAGCAGAGTTCTGAGCTATCAACAGGTGGACGCAACAAGCCGACTTGGATCTGCCTTGCAAATAACGCTGCAATCTGTTCGTCCTTCTCCATCTCGTGCAGGCTGACATGGATCTGGGAATGTTGTTCGCGATATGTAGAGAGCAGGCGGGGTAGTAGCTCAAAAGCTGCCGAACTCACAAATCCCAGTGCTAGCTTCCCAATCTCACCTCGGGCTGTTCGCTGAGCTAACAATTTTGCTTGCTCGATGTGGGCGAGAATTTTGTAAGCTTCGTCCAAAAAGGCCCGTCCGGCGTCCGTTAATTCCACACGGCGGTTGGTTCGCTTAAACAGCGATACCCCTAACTCTTCCTCCAATTGCTGAATCTGCTGACTTAAAGGTGGCTGTGCAATGTACAACCGTTTTGCCGCACGGCCAAAATGAAGTTCTTCGGCAACGGCTACAAAGTAACGTAAGTGTCTTAGCTCCATCCGTATTAATACTTTCCAGATATCATTGACCTCTAATCCATATATTAGGTATCTAGATTATATCAGAGGAGAGTACTTCACTAGAGAACATCTAGTCGGTAACTGCTCAGGACGGAGGGAAGCAAGGGATACAGTTGCACCGATCTAGTTTTTCGATTCAGTCGTTCGCGGAGAAAACGACACATGAATATTGGAAGAATTGATAGATATATCGTGTAAAATTATATTTTTCGTACTGTCTTCGACTGCTTTGATGATTTTGGACCGAGCAAGGTAGAACAAGCCACTAGCTTTTAAATCATCGAGAGCTAATTTTCCATATTGTGCATGAGGGCGGAATTTTATACTTGCGGTTGGAGCTTCAATAATGAGCCAATCATCCTCGGTGTGTAAACTTACAGGTACTTCAATTCCCATTCCAATCTCGGCGTGGATTTTTATCTCTTTCAACAGATCTGCTGGCACACTAATATCTATACTGGAGGGCTCTGTCAAGATTGAAACGTTGCAATCGCCTTTCAACAAGGATGCTGTCACATTAATATTTATACGCATGTTTTTCCTCGAATGATGCTAATTTAGAGAGTACAAAGGTTTGCTTAAGAGGCTACTCTAGTTAATTTAGTATGGCATAAAAGAATGAAAATTGCAATTTCATCTATGTTCTGATCTTATGGGGCTTGCTTCCCAGTTGACGGATAGGCTCAGAAAGACTAGACTTAGTTCGGTCAGATCAACTACGTGCAACTATGCCTCTTCTACAAAGTGCATATAGTCTTGTAACTGAGACTACTACAATTTTACCGTAAAGTGAGAATGAGAGAATGACGAGCACACCTACATTGATTGATACTGAGTTTGAGGTTGTGATTGGCCTTGAAGTCCATTCACAGTTGCTCACCAAGAGCAAAATGTTCTGTTCGTGCAGCACTGGTTATGCCAATGCGGCACCAAATACCTATGTATGTCCGGTATGTATGGGCATGCCGGGAGTCTTACCTGTGATTAATCGTCAAGCTGTCACCTATACGATTATGACAGCTCTTGCCCTCAATTGTTCCATTCCTGAATATTCAAAATTTGACCGTAAAAGCTATCATTACCCCGACCTCATGAAAGGGTATCAGATCTCGCAGTATGATATTCCCTTGAGTCGCGATGGCTACTTGACGATTGAGAATAATGGACAGATACGGCGTATTGGCATCACCCGTGTTCATCTAGAAGAAGATACAGCACGTTCGCAGCATCGCGATGGCTATAGTCTCATTGATGTGAACCGAGCCGGCACGCCCTTGATGGAGATTGTAAGCGAGCCAGATATGCGCAGCCCTGAAGAGGCGAGCCTCTATATGCAGAAATTGCGTGAGATTCTGGTCTACCTGGGCGTCTCCTCTGGTCGGATGGAAGAGGGAAGCTTGCGTTGTGATGCCAATATCTCAGTACGCCCTCGTGGCCAGCAGAAACTAGGTGTCAAAACCGAAATTAAGAATATGAATAGTTTCCGTGCTGTGGAGCGTGCTCTCGAGTATGAGGCGAAACGCCAGATTGCAGTTATCCGTGAGGGTGGCAAGATACGCCAAGAGACTCGTGGTTGGGTTGAAGCAAAAGGGATCACCGTTTTGCAACGTGTGAAAGAATTTGCCGATGATTATCGTTACTTTCCTGAGCCAGATCTCCCACCGTTGGTGATAAGCCGTGAGTATGTAGAAGAGATTCGTGCTAGCTTACCCGAACTGCCAGATGCACGCCGTGCTCGCTACCAATCTGAATATGGACTTTCAGCCCAGGATGCCAACGTCATGACTGAGGATAAGGCTCTTGGTGATTACTTTGAGCTGGTGATGGCTGCCTCACAAGTCAAGGATCGCAAGGCTCGTGCCAAGATAGCTTGTAACTGGGTCCTCAGTGAAGTTGTCCGCCTGCTCAACGCCAACGCACTAGCGGTACAGGATTGTCCGCTGGCTCCAAAGGCCCTTGCCAGCCTCTTGGATCTACTCGACCAGCAGCGCATCACTGGAAAGCAGGCTAAAGAGATCCTGGACGAAGCTTTTGCCTCTGGTGAAATGCCAGAAGAAATTGTCAAGAAGAAGGGCATTAAGCCGCCTATTAGTGACCAGGCGGAATTAGAGCGAATCATTGATACTGTTATTGCAAACAATCCTAAGATCACAGGAGACTATTTAGGTGGCAAAACCAATGCCATGCAGGCCTTGGTAGGTCAAGTAATGAAACAGACGCGCGGTCAGGCTAAAGCTGACATAGTACAAACACTCTTAAGAAAGAAACTAGACAGCCTGCAAGCATAACAAGAGTCTTTGCTTTAGGCTTCTAATCTGAGAGCTTATTTGGATGTCCTGCCTAAAAGTTGTGAATCGGAGACAACTTTCAGGAGCTTTTCCAAGTAAGCTCCTATTTTTTGTCTGTTTTTGTATAAAATATACAAAAAATGGTTCTTTTTTGACAATAAAGCGTCTCTTTAAAAGAAAGATTGTCGAGGATTTTTATAATTGTCCGTGAATTGACCATGGTTTTTGTATAAATTGCACAAAATAAAACTCAGCAGCTTCTCCTATTTTGCCTGTTTTATGCAGAGAATGGAATAGTTATACTAGATCCTGGGTAGTAGGATGAATATCTTTTATACACAGGCGAGTACGCTTTCTCTGTATTCATTTACTCATACACACAATGATAATTGCAGTATTAATCGTACTCTTCTAGTGCTGATCCTAGTAGCATCTCTATCCTATAATAAAAGTGTTATCTAAATAAGCTAAAGACCTAGAGCTTATTGGGAGAACCGAATGGTAAAATACAAAGAAAAGACGACAGAGGAACGAACGTCGGCGAAGAGTCCAGCTTATGGGGAAGCGGGCCATCTTATTCAGCAGTTAGAGAGACCTAGTACAACGACGTCAGTAGGTCTAATTAGAGAGGTGATATATGCATGCTATGCACAATGATGTGAAATCCTTTAATCCCTATACGATGGCAGTACAGCAATTTGAATTAGCGGCTGATAAGATTGGTCTTTCTGAAGACATACGCGAGATTCTTCGCAAGCCGAAGCGGGAACTCATCGTCAATTTCCCCGTTCTTCTGGATGACGGATACATCAAAACATTTACAGGATACCGGGTCCAGCACAATGTTACTCGGGGACCAGCCAAGGGGGGTGTTCGCTTTAGCCCGGCGGTAACTCTTGATGAGGTGAAGGCTCTGGCAATGTGGATGACCTGGAAGTGTGCTGTAGCTGGCATTCCATATGGGGGGGCGAAGGGGGGAGTCATCTGTGATCCTAAACACATGAGTCCGGAAGAATTAGAACGTTTGACCCGCCGTTATGCTACTGAGATAGCAAGCATTATTGGTCCCCATTGTGATATTCTTGCCCCTGACATCAATACCAATCCACAGATCATGGCTTGGATCATGGATACCTACTCGATGCACCAAGGTTTTTCTGTTCCTGCAGTAGTGACGGGGAAGCCTCTCTCGATTGGTGGGAGTGAGGGGCGTAATGATGCCACAGCTACGGGAGTGCTCTTTGTAACCAAACGGGCGGCAAAGCATATTGGTATGCCATTGAAAGGAGCACGTGTCAGCATTCAAGGTTTGGGCAATGCGGGAGGTATCGCGGCGCGGCTCTTCCACCATGAGGGCTGTAAAATTGTTGCTGTCAGTGATTCGCGTGGTGGCATCTATGACGAGTCTGGTCTAGATCCAGCAGCTATCCTACGTTATAAAAAGGAACGAGGAACGATTGTAGGCTATCCATCAGCTCAACAATTACGAGCATCCGATGTCTTAGAAGTTCCTTGTGATATCCTGATCCCTGCAGCTACTGAAGGGATGATCACAGCTACCAATGCTGATAGAGTGCAAGCGCGTATTATAGCTGAAGCTGCAAATGGTCCCACGACCCCAGCTGCTGATGAGATTCTCTACAAGAGGGGTTGTCTAGTCATTCCTGATATTCTAGCCAATGCTGGGGGAGTGACGGTCAGCTACTTTGAGTGGGTGCAAGATCTCCAAAGTTTCTTTTGGGGTGTAGAAGAGATTACGCAACGCTTGGAAGTGATTATGAATCGTGCATTTGATGCCATCATAAAGCTTGTTGATCAGTACCACTGTGATATGCGTTTGGCGGCCAATATGCTAGCCATTTCACGAGTAGCGGAAGCAACACAAGTGCGTGGCATTTATCCATAGCAAAGGAGTCTTTTTTAGGAGAAAAGGGGCAGTTCTCATTCAGCTAGAGAACTGCCCCTTAGTTTGTAGCTTATATAATCTAATACCCGCCCCGTCGCGCATCGCGCTTAGCAGGCTTTTTAGCAGGTGTTTTAACTGGGCGTGATGGCTTGGATTTTTTGCGACCACGACCCCAACTTTCCTCCTCCTCCTCTTCTTCCTCCTCAAACTCTTCGCTATCTTCTAATTCCTCAAAGTCATCCTGTTCTTCTTCGTCAAGATATTCCTCCTCCTCATCAAGAGAGCTGAGGTCCATATCTGGAATATCGGAATCCTCGACTGGAAGTCCTTGATCCTCTATATCAGCAAGTGTCAGATCTAGATCTTCTTCAGGCTCTTTATATTCTTCATCAGGAGATGTGTCTGACTCTTCTTGAGGAGAAGCAATGCCATTTGCTCGCCCATTGACGGTAGCACGGGATGGAGTACTACTCTGTTGCCCATTACTGGCGGTATATGCCGCTTTGAGGTTTGAGCCAGTCTCTAGTAGCTCAGCCTCTGTCTGCTCGCCCTCTTCATTTGGCTTAGGTGTGCCGATTATTCGCCGTCCTGCAGCTACGTCAAGCCAGAACTGAGAATAGTAATGAGGGCGTTCCGAGTCTTTCTCATTGTCTCTTTTTGTCATGATACGTGCAGCAATCTCAGCATGTGCTTGATATGCCGCTTCCTGCCTTCCTGTGGACTGCAAAATATGTTCAGTTTTTGATCTACCTCGACTAGAGAGACTGTATGAAAAGAGAGCCGTTTTCTAGTCAGGTTTGGTGCTATGTCAGGAACCCCGTAGCTCAAGAAAGCTAGGAGCTTGTGTCTACACTCTACCGCAACTCAGGCACCCGAAGGGCTGCTTTGGCCTCATCATGCGACACATCCGAATCCGAAGACTCTGGGCACCCTGACAAGGTACCCGTCCTCAATGAGAACTTGCCCAAAGAGGAACGTTTTATATCTTGCGCTGTTTTACCCTGGCCGACTTATCAGGAACCTAGAGTACATCTCCAGGCATGGACCACAACCGTCTCTCTCTCTGGGGACTAACGTCCACGCCTAGCGGAAAAGTCCGATTGCGCTAGTGGTTCCCCACATCAGAGTATCTTCTGGTCAGTTTCTGTAGTGTGACATCTCCCCTGCTATTGAGGCATGGGGCTTCCCGTCCTTGGAAACGGGCTTTCCTGCTTCGCTGGGAGTTGCTAGCCCAAGTTTCCCCTGAGCAGGTCTTATATATCCTCCACAGGCCTCACCTTGCCTCTGCCCCAGGGTGAGAGTTGCTTTAGTTTTTGTCCACTGTACGACTATTCTAGCAGATGTATCGAGAAATGGAAAGGGGCGAAAAGGCGAAAAGTACCCCAATGCCCAAGCTGCGAGTTTTCGGACGTGCCATTCATCCCTATATCTCTGCGGAAGGGGCCTTCTGGTGAGGAAGTCAAGCCCCTATGTGCATGAATTTTTGAGTTGAGGTCTTGGTGATAATATGCAAACGTTTCTATAATAGAGCGGAAACAAAAGGGAACAATAAACACGGTAAATTTTTGTTAAACCTATAATTTCTGTCGTGCAAGTTGTTTTTACTAGATGAGCTGGTATCTTGTTCTGTTCCAGACGAAGGGAAGCCAGTGCCTAGCTATTTGGAGGAAACCCTTGGCAAGAATTCTTGATACTATTGATGGTCCAGAGCAGTTACGTGCTCTGACATTGCAACAGATGGAACAGTTAGCGGAAGAAATGCGACATGAGATCATCAAAAAGGTTTCGGTGAGGGGAGGCCATTTGGCACCCAATCTGGGAGTTGTTGAATTGACAATGGCTCTTCACTATAGCTTTCAAACTCCAAAGGATCAGCTTATTTGGGATATTGGGCATCAGGCGTACGTGCATAAGCTGCTCACGGGACGCCGCGAACGTTTCCATACCATTCGTCAATTCGGCGGTTTATCTGGCTATCTGCGTCGAGATGAAAGTATTTATGATGTTTTTGGGGCGAGCCATGCGAGTACCTCGATTTCTGCCGCTCTAGGCTTGGCCACTGCGCGAGATCTGCAGGGACAGGATTTCAAGGTTGTAGCTGTGATTGGTGATGGGGCTTTGACAGGTGGAATGGCTTTGGAAGCGATCAATAATGCTGGAAGTCTGAAGAAAAATCTCATTATCGTCCTCAATGATAATGAAAAATCGATATCTGACAATGTTGGGGCGCTCTCACAGTATCTCAGCAATATACGCAAAGTCCGCACATCTCCAAGCTATCAGCGTCTACGGGAGATGGCGAAGGGTTCACTAGAACGTCTTCCCATCGTTGGTGATAAGGCCCGCGAAGCTGCTGGTCGGGCAGAAACGAGTGTCAAAAACTTTGTGATGCACAGCAAGAGTGGGGCTATCTTTGAAGAGTTGGGCTTTAAATTCTTTGGTCCATTTGATGGACATAACCTGTCCCTCTTACTAGATGTCTTTGAAAATCTCAAAAGGATTGAGGGGCCAGTCATCGTGCAGGTAGTGACCAAGAAGGGCAAAGGCTGGGATGTTGCTGAGAGGGACGCAACCGAGTGGCATGGTCCGGGTGCTTATGATTATATAACTGGCGAGTTTAAAAAGAATATCGGTGATCCCCCTACATATACACAAGTCTTTGCCGATACCCTTGTGACGATTGCAGAGCAGAATACTGCGGTAGTTGGTATTACAGCGGCGATGGAGAGTGGAACTGGCCTGAAAAAGTTGCACCAACGTTTCCCTGAGCGCTTCTTCGATGTAGGCATTGCCGAGCAGCATGCCGTGACATTTGCTGGTGGTCTGGCCATAGGGGGGATGTGCCCGGTAGTAGCCATCTATTCGACTTTTTTGCAGCGTGCATTTGACCAGATTGTACATGATATCTGTGTGCAGAATCTGCATGTAGTATTTGCCCTGGACCGTGCAGGTATTGTGGGAGAAGATGGTCAGACCCAGCATGGAGTTTTCGATATTGCATACATGCGTATCCTTCCTAATATGAAGATCATGGCTCCCAAGGATGAGGAAGAACTACGTCATATGCTCTACACGGCCATTCATATGGATGGACCTGTTGCGTTGCGCTATCCACGTGGCAAGGCGCTTGGTGTGGCTCTTTCCGATGATCTCCATATGCTTGAGATTGGTAAAGCGGAGTTGCTCAGGCCTGGAACACTAGAGGAAGCAGAGCAGATGGATACTATTCTGCTTGCTTATGGTTCAACGGTTGCTCAAGCGCAGCTTGCGGCTGAAGAACTGGCTGAAGAGGGTCTGCAGGTAGCCGTAGTGAATGCTCGTTGGGTCAAGCCGCTTGATACAGAGATGATCTTACGTTTAGCCAGAAAAGTGGGGAGGCTCGTAACAATTGAGGATCACATGGTTGCTGGCGGTTTTGGCAGCGCAATCCTTGAGTTACTGGAATATCATGGGGTTAAAAACATTGATGTGCGTCTGATTGGTTTGCCTGATAAATTTGTTGAACATGGTGTGCCAACAATTCTTAAAGAATTGCATGGTCTCTCGTCTGCTCATATAAAAGAGATTGTGCGTGACCAACTCGGCATTGAGAAGCCCACACTAGCAAAATAGGTGACACTCCGCATGGGCTAAAGCCCTTTTTTCTATCACATCCCAGCGAATATGGGATATGCCAAAAGATCTTCTATATGTAGATTATATATCTTTTGGCAAAATAATGAATTTCTTGCTGAAGTTATACCAAAGACCAACTAAGATCATCGCGAAGCCGATGATTGCTGGTAAGGGCGGCTTACTTGTTGCTCCATGAGTGGTAATGAGAGCATACACAATGAATAAGGCTGCTGATAGCCAGTAGCGTGTGAATACCATATAAAGTCCAGAAAGTAAAGCCGCTATATTGAGCATGAAGAAAAGAGCGACCATGAGGAGATATGCAACACCATCGGGCATATGCAGAATATAGATGAATTGTCCTGAGAATGATTGTGGCATATCGTGCGGGACAACTCCACGAGCTGCTAGACTTTGGGATGCAAGCAAGGGGTAGAATACGACATCTGCACCGATAATCGCCAGCGCCACAAGCGTTCCTTTCCAACGCTTCATAGCTTTGTCTGCTATTCGAGTGGTAGTGGGCTGCTGTCCTATGTAAGTATGTTCAGTATATGTTTTATCTCGCTCCATTGATATATCTTACTTTCTCTTCTTATGAAATACAAAGTTCAGGACTTTTGGGTTTTTCTTGGAGGTTGTGTACAAGATTGATTATGACCTCTTGCGGCCTTGCCCTATTCTCCTAGAGAGTTCCCGTCATTGTCCCTTGCAGTATAGCTACGGGCAGGCTCAGTGCCCCATGGAGATGCTTAAGAGTATATTAGACGCCGGGTGGGGAAGCTTCATAGAACTGGTGAAACACAAGGCAGAATGGGCCGGTGTCACCGTCATGCAAGTCGATCAAAAGAAAACCAGCCAAATTTGCAGCGCTTGTGGCAAGGAAGATAAGGCCCACTATCGTCCCTGTGTAAACATAAAGACCTCAGTGTTCGGATACATGTGTTTATCCACTGTGGAGTCGTGCTCGACCGGGACCACAATGCTGCACTCAATATCCTAGACCGAGGGCTGTGCCCACATGAAACTGTTGCCACGGGTATGTTCCGTGGGACTTCTGCGTGAAGCCCCCGCATTTCTGCGTGGGGAGTCGTCACTCGACTGAGCTAGTTAGGTAAATTGCCTCAGTACGATTGCGGGCATGCAATTTCTCGAAAATGTTTTGAACATGTTTGTGGACTGTCGACTCTGCAATTTTGAGTTCTTGGGCAATCTCACGGTTTTTGCGTCCCATACGCATCAGATTGAGTATCTGCATTTCGCGATTGGTTAATGGACGTGAGATACTAGTATTCTCTATAGCAAGTTGGTCTGGACTTTGTTGAACTGCTACATGGTGGTTTGTCTGTCTTGGTGTGCGGTATGCATAGGATATTGAAACCTGTGGGATACTTTGTGCTTTCCAGCTTGTTCGCAAGTGGGCGAGAACTTGTCCAGCGAATACACCTGGTAGGCATAGGTGATTGTTGGCAGCACAGTAAAGTGCATGAACTAATGCATCTGGTTCAATATCTTTAGTAATGTAACCCATAGCTCCCTTTTGAATGGCCTGGAATATATGATTTTCCTGGTGATTGGCTGTGAAAATGATAACACGTGAATGCGGTGAACATGCCAGTACGCGCTCAGTTGCTTCAAATCCATTGCAGTCTGGCATATCTACATCCATTAAAACAACGTCAGGCTGAGTCTGTGCCGCTTGTACTTCGGCTTCATATCCATTACTAGCCTCCGCTACTACAGTCATATCATCTTCTTTTTCTAAAACCTCTCGTACTGCACGGCGCATTAATGAGTGGTCATCAACAATTAAGATATTTACCATCGTATTTAATCCCCTTTCTACTTCTGCAACCCCTGAAATAGTATGAGTTGATTAGCTATAAATGTGTACACTTTATACTATACTGGTCTATTCAACAAGCAAACAGTATTAGACTCTTAGATATTAAGGGTCTTTTCTTGGCAGAAGTTGTAGCTCATCCTATGCTCTTACACCTTACCGTTGCCCAAAGCTATGACACAGGGAAAAACAACGGTTCCCTGACGAAATTTTCTTGCGTCCATAAAGGCTCTGTGCTATACTTCACTCGCAGTATCGTACCAAGGACTCCTGACAGTGGGTTGGAGGGTCCTTACCTCTCATTTATGAGAGGCGAATCTCTTAACAAAAAGTAACTAATAAATACGCACGTTCTCTACTCAGCGTCGACCCTGGGGTCCATTTGAGAAAAGCAGCCGAGAAATTTGATCCCCATGCAGGGGATAGAAAGTAAAAGACTATTATACCTTGGGGGACCCTGATGTTTGAATGGGAGAGCGGAGGATCAAGGGAGGTCCGTTTTTGGCAAACATCATTTCAATGAAACAGCTCTTAGAAGCTGGTGTACACTTCGGTCATCAGACCCGTCGCTGGAATCCTAAGATGCAGCAGTTCATCTTTATGGATCGCAATGGAATCCATATTATTGATCTCCAGCAAACAGTCGGTCGTCTGAATGAAGCTTACAAGTTTGTTCAACAGCTTGCCGCTGATGGTGGTACCTTGCTCTTTGTTGGTACGAAGAAGCAAGCCCAAGAAGCCGTAGCCGAAGAAGCCAAACGCTGTGGGATGTATTATGTTAATCAGCGTTGGCTTGGTGGTATGCTAACTAACTTCAAAACTATTCAATTGCGTATTGCCTATCTCCGTGAACTAGAAGCTCGTCGTGATCGTGGTGATTTCGAGCGTTTGCCCAAGAAAGAAGTCCAGCGCTTGCAGGATGAACTGGTTCGTCTTGAGCGTATTCTAGGTGGCATCAAAGATATGCGTCGCTTGCCTAGCGCTGTTTTTGTTGTCGATACTCGAAAAGAGCGCACAGCAGTATTAGAAGCACGACGCCTGGAAATTCCTGTCATTGCTTTAGCAGATACCAACTGTGATCCGGATGAGATGGATTTCCCCATTCCTGCTAATGATGATGCCATTCGTGCGGTTCGTCTCTTGTGTGGAAAAATTGCTGATGCAGTCATCGAGGGCCGTCGTGAGCTTGAAGCACTACAAAAGGATGAGGAGCCTGGCCAGAGTGAACAGCCGGTTGAGTTGCAATTGCCGGAAGCCGCCCCTGTTGCTGAGGTAACTGAAGAGGAAAAGCCTCCAATCCAAGCTGAACCAGAACTTGTAGCTAAAGAAGCTCATTAATACGAAAGCAGCATTTCATCAGGTGGGAGGTAAGAGGCATATTGCCTCCTTCCTCCCACCTTTTTGTCTGGTTTCAATCAATTACTGGACAGATCGTCTTCTTCGTTGCAACATAGAAGAACTACTGTTCCGAGAATATTGAAAAAACACAACGCAACGAAACAGATACATATTTGTCAAGTACTCGGGGACCAAAAAAGATGGACAGAGGTTGTTGTGCTATCATCTCTCCCTGGGTATCATAGATCAAAGATTGAGGAGAAATTACCAAATGGACTATACTGCAGCTGACGTGAAGAAGTTGCGCGAGGAAACAGGCGCAACGTTTGCCGATTGCAAGAATGCCCTGGCTGATGCCAAAACTTGGAATGATGCAGTGAACTATCTTGAAGCACGCAGTGCGAGAAAAGCTGAAAAGATGATCTCTGCTGGTCGTGAGACGAGAGAAGGAGGCGTGTTCTCCTATGTGCATCACAACAACCGGGTTGGAGTTCTGTTGGAGCTGAATTGCAGTACCGATTTTGTAGCACGCAGCGAAAGTTTCCGCAATCTAGCTAACGAACTGGCTCTCCAGATTGTTGGTGTTGCTCCTAAATACGTCAATTATGAAGATGTCCCTGCTGACGTAATTCACGAAGAGCAGAAAAAGATCGCTGAAGATCCTTCGCTGGAGCGCGTTCCAACAGAACGTCGTGAAGAAGTGATCAATAGCAAGCTCAAGAAAGCCTTGGGTCAGCAGGTTTTACTGCTGCAGCCTTGGGTAAAGGATGAGTCAATTACAGTCGGTGACCTTGTGCGCAAAGTTATTGCCGAGACTGGAGAGAACATCGTGGTGCGCCGCTTCAGTCGTTTTGAACTAGGAGAATAGCCTGGGGGCTATGTCCCATGGCCTGCTGACTCTCTATGGGTATTGCTAACGATACCCATAGAGAGAAGCCTAATCATTGCATACAAGGGAGAAAATAGGATGGCAGTTGAGCTGAAGTATCGGCGTATCCTGCTCAAATTGAGCGGTGAGGCTATAGGCCCACAAGGATATGGAATTGATGCCAAAACGGTACAGCGTATTGCAGGGGAAGTCAAACGCGTACACGAATTAGGTGTTGAAATTGCCATGGTCATTGGTGGGGGAAATATGTGGCGTGGTGCCGATGCCGCAGCCACTGGTATTGATCGTGCTACTGCTGATTATGTAGGTATGTTAGCAACGGTGATGAATTCGTTGGTTATGCAAGATGCAATGGAGAAACTCGGCATGACCACACGGGTGCAGACTGCTATCGAGATGCCTCCAGTAGCAGAGCCTTTTATCCGTCGCCGGGCAGAGCGCCACCTGCAAAAGGGACGTGTGGTTATTCTAGCTGCTGGTAGTGGGAATCCATTTTTCACAACCGATACAGCGGCCGCATTGCGTGCAGTCGAACTCAATGCGCAGGTGTTACTCAAAGGAACCAAAGTGGATGGCATCTACGACGATGATCCTATGCGCAACTCTCAGGCTTGTAGATTTGGGCAACTGAGCTATATGCAGGCATTGAACATGGGGCTGAAGGTCATGGACAGTACCGCATTATCTCTTTGTAAAGACAATGAGATGCCCATTATAGTCTTTAACTTGCACCAACCGGGTGCATTAGAGGCCATTGTCCGTGGGGAAAAGTGTGGTACACTTGTCTCGTCTGACGCTAGGGATACAATCTTGTAAACGGAATGGACGAGAAACTGGTGAGATACCTTGAACTTCTATCCATTACAATCCGTTTCCAAGTACAGGTTGTGCTTAGAGAAAAAGGGAGTAAGCTATGTCAGCTGATCTATTCGCAGATGCAGAACGGCGTATGCAAAAGGCAATTGAGACCTTAAAGCAAGATATCAATGCTATTCGTGCGGGTCGGGCAAGCGCGGCTTTAATTGAGCGTATCACCGTTGAATATTATGGAGCCCCTACACCAATTAATCAGGTTGCCTCAATATCTGTTCCGGAAGCTCGTCTTCTGGTCATTCAACCCTGGGACCGAAAATTATTGACTGATATTGAGAAAGCCATTCAAAAATCTGATCTCGGCATTAATCCAACAAATGATGGACAGGTCATTCGTCTGACTATACCTCCGATGAGTGAAGAGCGCCGTCGTGATCTTGTTAAGACACTCCATAAAAAGCTGGATGAACATAAGGTCGCCGTACGCAATGTCCGTCGTGATGTCCAAGAAAAATTACGCGATCGTGAGAAAAAGAAAGAAATTTCCGAGGATGAGCTGAAACGTAGTGTAGAAAGGCTACAGAAGCTCACTGACCGCTACATCGAAGAGATGGACAGGGTTGGTAAAGCCAAGGAAATGGAGATCCTGGAGGTCTAATCTTGACCAAACTGTCAAAGCTCTTCTCCTCTGGTAGTGAGAAGAGCAAATTAGCTCCGTCAGACCTTGCCACGTCTGAGCAGATCCAGTCGAAGCCTCATTTGCGTCACATTGCTATCATTATGGATGGCAATGGGCGCTGGGCAACGAAACGTCATCTCCCGCGCCTTGCAGGTCACAAGGCTGGAGTCAATGCTCTTCGCCGTGTTGTTGAGTGTGCTTCTGATGAGCAGATTGAAATGCTCAGCGTCTATGCTTTTTCGACCGAGAACTGGGAGCGACCTCGTAGTGAAGTTGATGGTTTAATGCGCCTCTTTTGGGAGACTATCCGCTCGGATTTAGAAAAACTCCACCGTGATGGGGTGCGTCTGCGCCATCTTGGTCGTCTTGAGGGTCTCTCTCCTGATATTCAAAAAGCAGTACGTGATTCTGTCGAGTTGACGAAAAATAATACTCGCATTAGTCTCAATGTATGTTTTAATTATGGAGGGCGGGCAGAACTAGTTGACGCTATTCGTCACATTATTGCCGATGGCCGTTGCCCCGAAATGATTACTGAAGAGTTAATTAGCTCTTATTTATATACTCGTGATCTTCCTGATCCGGATCTAGTTATTCGTACTGCTGGCGAGATGCGTGTCAGCAATTTCTTGCTCTGGCAATCTGCCTATAGTGAGTACTATGCGACCCCTACTCTCTGGCCAGATTTCGGACGAGAAGATCTTCTTGCAGCACTGGAAAGCTATCATCAACGACAAAGGCGCTTTGGTCGCCTAACAGTTTCTCCTACCTAGGGTTTGTTCGTGTTGTAGACAGACCATCTGCAACCATTACCTAGATTTAATTGCTATTTTCATTGTCTTTGGCCTTGAACAAAGGAAGTGAGTGGTTTGCAAGGCGCAAATCAACAAAATAAAGAGGCTGGTGTATCTAGGCCTAAAAACCAAAATACAAGCAAATCATCAGTTGGTCAGCGCTGGCTAACTGCTCTGATTGCCATGCCTATCATTCTTTCCTTTAACTGGTTTGGTGGTTGGGCGACCTTTGTAGCTACATTACTCATTGTTATAATAGGTAGCTTCGAAATGCGCCATATGCTAGTCCATGCTGGTTATCGCCCGCTAACTGGAGTGAGTCTAAGCCTGGGTATTCTCTTCTTAATAGCGGCGATGTTGCCTGCTGCCATGCACCTACTTGTCCTTGAAATCGGAGTAGCAGTTGCATTGCTGATCTCATTTCCCTGGCTCTTCTTGCGTAAGAAGTTAGACGGTGCGCTAATTGATTGGGCATTGACGCTGGCAATCCCTCTTTATCTGGGTTGGCCTATGAGTCTTGTCTTATTACTACGTGGGTATGGTTCTGTGATCTGGCATCCTTCTTCTGGAGACTGGATCTATCTTCCTGCTGGGGCGTGGTGGTTATTAGTGACTCTGCTGGGTGTGTGGGTTTTTGATGGAGCGGCATTTTTTGCTGGACGCTATTTTGGTCGGCATAAACTTGCACCCCTGATCAGTCCAGGCAAAACGTGGGAGGGTGTAGTTGGTGGCTTTATCTTTTGTATTCTCGTCTGTCTGATTGTGGCAGTTGTACCGTTAGGTATTCCCTGGTATCTGGCGATCTTGCTGGCCTTGCTCATCGGTTCCGCTGCAACGCTAGGAGATCTTGCTGAGTCTTTGATTAAACGACAAACGAATGTCAAAGATAGTGGTTTGATGATGCCTGGTCATGGAGGATTGCTTGATCGTATAGACAGTTGTCTATTTGCTTTCATAGTAGTCTATATTTTTTCCCAGGCGATACTCATTCTCAAATAAGGGGAATGCTGGGCGCAAGACTAAAAGTATCTGAGTAATTGCCAAAGATATGCTATAATCTGGGATAGGGAGGCTTATTCTGTTATTCTGAGTAAAGGGAAATGCCTGCCTGATTGGTCCCTGGTAGCGAAGGAGTTTTATGGCCACTTTCCCGAGGCGTATTGCTTTACTTGGGAGTACGGGTTCGATTGGTCAGCAGACCCTAGATGTTGTACGATCTTTCCCCGATCACTTTCAAGTTGTTGCGTTAGCAGCACGAAGTAATGTTTCACTTCTTTCACAGCAGGTACTAGAATTCAAACCAACCCTTGTGGCATGTTTTGCAGATACTCCAGAGGTTGAGGAAAGAGCACGTTGTCTTTTACCTGAAGCTTTGCTTGGTGAGCAAGGTTTACTCGCAATTGCGACATACCCTGAGGCCGATATTGTTGTTGTTGCTACATCTGGTTTAGTTGGCCTAAAACCTACTCTAGCTGCGATTGAAGCGGGTAAGATCATTGCTTTGGCCAATAAAGAGACGCTCGTCATGGCTGGTCATCTAGTGATGCAGGCGGCGCAGCGGGCCGGGGTATCTATTATGCCTATTGATAGTGAGCATAGTGCTATCTGGCAATGTCTACGGGGTGAGGGAACTGAGAATATCTCTCGCTTGCTTTTAACAGCGTCTGGTGGGCCTTTTCGTTCTGCAACCCATGAGCAGATGCAAGCTGTTACAGTTGATCAGGCATTGGCTCATCCGACTTGGCGGATGGGGCCAAAGATTACTATTGATAGCGCAACCTTGATGAATAAGGGGCTAGAGGTCATCGAAGCCCACTGGCTTTTTGGGATCCCGTATGAGCATATCGATGTGGTAATCCACCCCGAAAGTATTATCCACTCCATGGTGGAGTTTATTGATGGTTCGATTAAGATGCAGGCAAGTTTGCCAAGCATGCATTTGCCAATTATGAATGCCCTGGCTTACCCATTTCGTCTGAATAGTGAGAAGACCGGACTGATACGTGAGTTGCGTTGGGCTGAGGTTGGTGCTCTTCGTTTTGAGACATTCGAGTTGCAGCGCTTCCCTTGTTTCCGTTTAGCAATAGAAGCTGGCAGGCGTGGGGGGACATACCCGAGTGCTCTAGTGGGAGCTGATGAAGAGGCGGTACAACTTTTCCTTGCTGGGCAGATTAGCTTTCTACAGATTGCTGAGTTGATTGAGGCTGTTTTGGAGCTGCATCACTCTATTGAGCTACCTGATGTTTCTGCAACGCTTGATGCTTGTAGCTGGGCACGAGGAATGGTGCGTGATTTGTGGAGCAAGAGTGTATACGAGTCAACAAGCGGGATAGAGGAAAAAGAACATGAACTGGTATATACTGACGATCATCCCGATATTAGGTCTACTAGTATTCGTACATGAGTTTGGTCACTTTATTACAGCAAAATGGGCGGGCATTCGGGTAGAAGAATTTGGGATGGGCTTTCCTCCTACGCTTGTGTCTATCCGTAAGCGGGAACGTGGTGGTTGGGAGGTAATGTGGTTTGGTCGTAGTCGAGAGATTGATACTAGTAGCACTCTGAACCCTTTGTATGGGACAAGTGGTGGGCCTAGTCGGAATCGTGCTGATGCCTCTGATCGTACCATGTATTCTCTCAATTTGCTGCCGATTGGTGGTTTTGTACGCCTCTCAGGTGAGATGGGGGATGCTTATGATGAAAACGGAAATTATGATCCCAAGAGCTTTGCAGCCAAATCTGCTGGGAAACGTCTGATTGTACTTGTTGCTGGCGTCGTCATGAATTTCTTGCTAGCTATTGTCCTTTTTACAGTTGCTTATACAGGTGGTCAGCCAGTGGGTAATTCTCCTGAGCCTATCATTGGTTCGGTAGAGTCGGGGTCGCCGGCGCAGTTGGCTGGTTTACAGGTTGGTGATCGGGTTCTTTCTGTCAATGGAGTGCCAATTCATAGTTTTGATCAGATGCGCAAAGTGATTAGTCAAGCGGCGGCCCAGTATCATGGGGGACATGATACGATACCCATAACCTTGGTAGTGCGTCATGAGGGTCTCTCTTCTGAGACGACTGTGCTTGTGCATGCACGGGCACATCCAAAGCCAGATGAGGGTTATCTGGGGGTTAATCCAAAGGTTATTCTCGTGACGACGCCTATCTGGCAAGCGCCTTTCAAAGGGATTGCTCTTACATTCGATACAATACGTTTACTGGTAGTGACTTTGGTGCAGATGATCATTGGGATACTTCCGTTCCATGTAGCCGGGCCAGTTGGTATTGCACGGATAACTGGCACAGTTGCACAGTCTGTCTCCTATGCTGGTTGGTGGCCACTACTCGCTCTGACTGCAATGTTGAGTTTGAACCTGGCAATTTTTAATATTTTGCCTTTTCCTGCTCTTGATGGCGGACGCGTTTTTCTAATCCTAGTCGAGGTGCTGCGCGGTGGCAAGCGCTTAAGGCCGGAGCGTGAGAGTCTCATCAACTTTGTTGGGATGGCAATCTTGTTACTCTTGATGCTCGTTGTGACTGTAAGTGATGTCCTGCATTGGGGCGGCTAAATGGTAGAACTCATGAAAATTGTATCCTCATGGGGAAATTTAAAGGAGATATTACCTGTCTTATGAGAAGAAAAACTCGAAAAGTTTATGTAGGAAATGTTCCTATAGGTGGTAATGCGCCTATTGCAGTACAGTCAATGACAACGACCTATACGCGTGACGTAAAATCAACTGTTGCGCAGATTCATCGTCTGCAAGATGTTGGTTGTGAGGTCGTGCGTGTAGCCGTTCCAGAGATGGAAGATGCTGTAGTAATTGGGGAAATCATAAAACAAATTAAAATTCCACTTGTTGCTGATATTCATTACAATCCTGCACTCGCTTTAGAAGCTATCAAGCAGGGGGCGCATAAAGTACGCCTCAACCCTGGCAATCTTCTTCAGGGACGTAAATCTTTAGAACAAATAGTATCTCTGGCCAAAGAGCATGGTACGGCGATACGCATTGGTGTCAATTCTGGCTCTATTGATGCGTTGGATAAAGCTGCTCAGATGCGGCGTATTCAGGTACGACTACGTGATGATGGCACCCTAGAGCGGTCAGATCCAGCGGAAGCTCGTCAAAAGGAGCGTGAGTATCTGACTGAGCGGATGGTGAATAGAGCTTTGGAATATGTTAGCTGGTGTGAGGAACTGGATTTCCATAACTTGATAGTTTCGCTGAAGTCCTCCTCGGTTCTCACTGCAATTGAAGCGTATCGTCGTTTCTCGCAACGTTCAGACTATCCTCTCCATCTTGGTATTACTGAAGCTGGTACCTTAGTGAGTGGTTCAGTGAAATCAGCAGTGGGTCTTGGCATATTGCTAGCTGAGGGTATTGGTGATACTATTCGCGTCAGTCTCAGTGCTGAACCTGAAGAGGAGGTTCCGGTTGCCTACGAGATTCTGCGCTCGCTAGAGCTACGTAGCCGTGGTGTAACCTTTGTCTCTTGCCCCTCATGTGGTCGTGTTGAGATTGATGTAATTGCCGTTGCCAATGAAGTTGAGAAGCGCTTGGCGAAAGTCCAAACACCTATCCATGTGGCGGTCATGGGCTGTGTAGTCAATGGCCCTGGTGAGTCACGGGATGCGGATGTTGGCCTAGCTGGTGGCAAGGGCAAGGGTGTGATCTTTCGTAAAGGGGAAGTCGTCAAAAC
>CBJMBI010000016.1:0-20507 GCA_966427955.1 uncultured Ktedonobacterales bacterium | reverse complement strand
TGCCAGTTGAGTTAGTAGAACCCTTTGTCGCTATGCGAGCATTATGTGGACGCTATGCTCCCACGCTTGAGCAGGCCATTATTACTGATTTTATCACTGAAGGCCATTTTATGCGTCATATCCGGAGAATGAGGGCTTTGTATGCCCATCGTCAACAGATACTAGTTAAGGCGGTGCGGCAGGAACTCCATGGAGTAGTTGAAATGGAGGAACATGAAGCGGGAATGCACCTGATTGGCTGGCTTCCGCAGTATTTGGATGATGGCCTAGTTTCGAAACTGGTCGCCCAGCGGGGAATAGATGTTCAAGCACTCTCAGCCTATAGTGAGCAGAAGCCTGAGCGACCAGGACTACTTTTTGGGTATGCTGGTGTCAATGAACAAGAAATACAGGATGGAATTAAGCATGTAGCTAGGGTAATAGAAACGATGTTGTAGTAATATGGAATCACCTCAAAATACTAAAGATAATCGATGTAGCAAGGAAAGTGGCAAAGAGCATACCAATTCCACCGACAATAAGAAGTTGCAAAATGTGATCTTCGAGAATTTCGACTTCTCGCAGGGATCGACCAACAAGAACGAAGCCTGACGTTGACCCTTTAAATGGTGTTACGACAATGGCGCTGCGTATTCCAGATTGAGGTTGCCAAGTAATGCGATCCTCACCATTCTGTTTTACATAGTCAGCGACTCCAGCAGGGATGGTTGGAGTTTGTCCGTCGAGTTGGGCAGATGAAGCAAGAGGTTTTCCGGTCGCATCAAACACAATGATATAGGGTGCTAAACTTTTAGCAATATCGACTTTTTCTGATGGCACAACATTTTGAACAGACTGTCCATCTGCAAGCTTTGCTGCAATATCTTCGGCTATTTGGATTTGAGGATTATTGGCAGACAGTCTAATGTCCTGTTGGACTGCCGCATAGCAAAGCCCAACTAACCCAGTAATGGTGATAGCCATGACGAGCCAGTACTTTAGAATTGTTTTCATTCTCTGTATCCTTTCAGTAGTTGTTCTTCATTAAGAAGTCTTTCTAAACTTCTCTTTGCTATAATAGTTGGTATCTCCACGTTGCGCTATGTTCTGAGTGCTCTAGATAAGGCACCTGTGTGTGCATGTATCTCTAGCTCAATTGAGTTCTTCACAAAGCCTGAGCCTCTCAATGGCTGTTATAGCACGCCTAGGTGGAACGTGCTATAATAGGTCCGAAGTGGAGTGTAGATAGATTGTTCCTCGTTTCTATATGACACTATAATAATTCAAACCGAGCAAGAGCTGCTGCTGAACTTTTGCATGAGGAGTAGAAATCAATGAGCAGCGAATTAAGAGCAAATGATAGGACAGCGGGATATCCAGCACGCCGTAAACCAATCCCTCTCGCTATGGCGTCCGGTCCCCACGAATATATCCCTGGAGATCAGGAACTTCCTGTTCAATTAACGAGTCTGGCTGATATGTTGCAGTGGGCCCAAAATTGGGCGCGTTCTAAGTCGGTCTGGCCGCTAGGTTATGGTCTGGCCTGTTGTGCCATTGAGATGATGGCCTCAGCCCAGTCGCACTATGACTTGTCTCGTTTCGGTTCCGAGGTCTTCCGTTCCAGCCCCCGTCAAGCCGATCTCATGATTGTGGCAGGTACTGTCTCAGTGAAAATGGGGCCGCGATTACGTCTTCTCTGGGAACAGATGCCAGAGCCCAAATGGGTGTTGAGTATGGGGCAATGTGCCAACTCTGGTGGCGAGTTCTATGACAGCTATTATACAGTTCAGGGTGTAGATACAATTGTACCAGTTGATGTCTATGTGCCTGGCTGTCCGCCCCGTCCGGAGGCGCTGATTGAGGGTATTCTGAAATTACGTGAAAAAATAGCCAAGCAAGGTCTTAAAGTACGTGGCGAGAAGGAAATAGAGGTATAGTGTATGCGTGGAATCCTTGAGGGCATGGGTCTAACCTTTAGCCATATGTTCCGGCCAAAGGTGACCAGACTCTATCCTTATGAAAAGCCGAAATTGCCACCGCGTAGCCGAGGCTTAATCCAATTAATTGCGCAGGAAGGTTTAAAGACAGAGTTTAACTTGAAATGCGAATCCTGTCTTCTTTGTGAGAAGGTCTGTCCACCTCGGGCTATCACCATCGAGTATGAGCCGATGTATGAGTGGAAAGAGCGACCGTGGTTTCAGTCCTCTATTCGTGAGGGCGCTGAAAAATTCACGCCGCGCAAACTTTCTCCGGCAACCGGCACATCCAAGGGTGGCTTTTATAAGACGCGAATCTCTGAATATGCAGTTGACTACTTGAATAAGCCAGTTGCTCCCTGTGTCTCGATGCCTGTGAAGGACTATCTGGAGCCTGAGATAGATCTCAGTAAGGTTGATGCTTTGTTGGAAACATGGTCGCAAGAAGCCGGGGCTCTGCCAGGGTTATTAGATGCTGTTATGGATACTTATGGTTACTTGCCATTGCAAGCAGCCAAACGTATCGTTCAAGCTCGTGGTGTGGATTTAAGTGATATCTTTGGAATTGCTACAATGAGTCCAAAGTTTAAGCCTGCTCCTGCTGTCAAGGGCATTAGGCGTGATGATCAACCAAAGCGCGGACTGGCCCCAGACAAGCGTGGAATGTGGGGTAATATTCATCATGTGAGGCAGCCAGATGCCTAAGTTTGAGTCTTCTTATCGGTTGTTACGGCGAGCTGGCAATGCTCCAGTGCGTGCTCTGAATGCATATCGAGCAGCTGGTGGTTATATTGCATTGGAAAAGGCTATTCATGATTACTCGCCAGAACATGTTTTGCAGCAGGTTGTCGATGCAAAATTGCGTGGACGTGGCGGAGCAGGCCGTTTGACAGGTGAAAAGTGGCGTCTTGTGAGACAATCTGATGATGAGCAAAAATATGTTATCTGCAATGCCTATGATGCTGATCCTCGCTCGTTGGTCGCTCGCTCATTGCTGGAGCATAATCCACATCAGGTCATCGAAGGTATTCTGCTTGCAGCCTACGCTGTAGGAGCCTCGGAAGCATATCTTTTCACACGTAGCACTTTTACAGAAGGAATTGCATCTGTACAACAGGCTCTTCAGGAAGCATTAAATGCCAATCGGGTTGGTCGCAATATCCTTGGAACCAATTTTAGCTGCACTATTAATGTGTTGGGTGTAGATATAGGTTTCATGGGCGGTGAAGAGACCGTACAGATAGCTCTGATCAAAGGGCGTCGTGGTATGCCTGAGCAGCGTCCTCCGTATCCCGCACAGTATGGTTTGTGGGATAAACCCACAGCGATCAATAATATTGAGACATTAGCGAATGTACCCACAATTATCCGTGAAAGTGTTGCAGCCTTTACACGTGTTGGTACTGCAACAACTCCAGGGACCAAGATTGTGACCGTCTATGGCCTGGCCAGCAGCGAACCCAAGGTGGTTGAAATTCCTTTTGGTGCTTCATTACGCGATATTTTCACAGAAGCTGGGGTAAGCCTAGTCGAGAAAGATATTCGAGCAGTTGTTGTTGGTGGTGCAGAAGGTGGTGCTCTGCCGCCTGCTCAGCTCAATACTCCCTACGATTTTGATCCACTAGAGAATGCAGGGGCGATTGTTGGTTCAAGCATTATCGAATTGTTACCTGCTACAACCTGTATGGTTGCCTGGACTCTAGAGCGTAGCCGCTATTTGAGTGCAGAGTCATGTGGGAAGTGTGTTCCCTGCCGCCTGGGCGTCAAGCGTGTTGTTGGTATACTTGAAGGTATTGTGAGTGACCTTGGTGTCAGTGGCGATCTCGATGTATTAGATGAGTTTGCAGGATATATATCAAATGGTTCGCTCTGCGGGTTTGGTGTACATGCTCCTAATGCGCTGAGGACTGCGCGGCGTTATTGGCCGGAACATTTTACTCTGCATGTTCAAGAGCAGCAGTGTCCAACTGGAACCTGTGTTCCGGTGCGTGCTCACCGTTTTGTAACCAAGCATGTTCTGCCATAGTTACTCGGGTGCCTCTGATAAAGAAAGCAATTTATTGCTAGATGCTGTAGGGACCCGATTTATCGCGTCCGCTGATAATGAGGAAGTATATGGCTATATCCGTTCGAGATAAATTTTCGCCTGGGGCTCCGGAGCCGCAGGCCCCTAAGGTGCGCAATGAGGTGGGACAGCCTGCCTTCACGCTTACCATTGATGGGAAGGTGATGCAAGCCTATGAGGGGCAGACGATCCTGAGTGTGGCGATTGATAATGGGATTCGAGATATCCCCAATCTATGTAATGATGAGAAGTTGGAGCCGACTTCAGCTTGTCGTATGTGCCTTGTCCACATTGAGGGTATAGATCGGCCTCTGCCTTCGTGTAATACTGCTGCAGAGCCAGGTATGGTGGTGACCACAAACTCAGATGAGCTGTTTCACATTCGTCGGACCAACCTGGAAATGATACTCTCTGACCACAATGCCTATTGTCAACCCCCCTGTCAGGTCGATTGTCCGACCCATATTGACATTCCAGGCTATTTGGAGTTGATTGCGCAAGGGTCGATGAAAGAGGCGGCACGACTGGTCAAAGAAGTACTTCCCTTCCCCTATATTCTAGGCCTGACCTGTCCAGCTCCTTGTCAGAAGGCTTGCCGCCGTGCATTGGTCGATGAAGAGATTGCCATTTGTCGCATGCATGGACACGCTGCAGAGTCATGTCTCCTAGATCCGCCAGTGCCTTATGTGCAAGATCCATCCACGGGCAAGAAGGTTGCAATCGTTGGTGGTGGGCCAGCGGGCCTGACCTGTGCATATTACTTGGCGCTCAAAGGGCACTACTGCAAGATCTTTGACAAGCAGCCGCAAGCTGGCGGAATGCTGCGTTACGGTATTCCAGAATATCGTTTACAGAAAGACATGATGGATCGAGAAATCAGTCATGTCTGGCAACTAGGCGTCGATTTCCAGGCAAATGTTGAACTGGGCAAAGATTTCACAATTGACGATCTGTTTACTCAGGGCTTTGATGCTGTCTATCTCTCTATTGGCTGTTGGACCAGCAATGAACTGCGAATTCCTGGAGAAGATGCTGAAGGTGTTGTAAATGCTATTTCCTACCTGGGTGAGAAGGTCGAAGGTAAGCCTATCCCAGTGAAGGAAGGCAACGAGGTGGTGGTGATTGGCGGTGGCTTCACTGCTTTTGACTGTACCCGCACCTCATTGCGTCTAGGAGCCAAGGTCCATACCATGTATCGTCGTGGTCGTACTGAGATGGGTGCAACAACCGAAGAGGTTGAGGATGGCGAGGCAGAAGGCACGCATTTGCAGTTGTATGTCAGCCAGACACGCATTGTCACAGAAGGTGGCAAGGTGATTGGTGTTGAGTTCCAGCGCAACAAACTTGGTGAACCAGATGCCAGTGGCCGCCGTCGTCCTGTACCTATTCCAGGTTCCGAGTTTATTCTCAAATGTGACACAGTCATCCCAGCTATTGGTCAGGCTGTTGATACCAGGGTCCTAAATGAACAGTCGGGTGTGAAGTGGACCAAATGGAAGACCATTCAGACCAATCCGCATAACTTCATGACTGACCGTGAAGCTGTTTTTGCTGGTGGTGACTGCCAGATGGGTGCTAAGACCATCATTGAGTGTGTTGCTCAAGGCAAGCTTGGTGCTCGTTCAATCCATGCCTACTTGATGGGTGAGGATATGAAAGAAGTGGCCCGCCGTTTGGAACTGGAGGAGCGCCGACCAGATCTCTTCGATATTGTGCCCTATAAGCCAGTCGAGCCAAAAGTGAAGATGCCAATGCTGCCCTACGAGGAGCGCGAGCGCAACTTCCGTATCATTGAGATGGGTTATCTGCGTGAGCAGGCCAAACGTGAAGCTGGACGCTGCTTGCAGTGTGCATGTCCAGCAGCTGGTCAATGTGATCTCCAGAAGTATAGTATTGAACATGGCTTGGCCGACAATCGTTTCCACGATGGAGAGCCCAGTGACTACCATGACTATGATATGGACCTGTCACATAGCTTTATCTTGCGTGATCCCAACAAATGTATTAACTGTACACAATGTGTACGTGTCTGTCACGATGTAATCGGGCCGGATTGCTATGGTATGTTTGGCAAAGGCTTTGATACAATTGTGTCAACGCCATTCAATGTAAGTCTACACGATACAGACTGTGTTTCCTGTGGAGCCTGTGTCCAGGTCTGTCCGACTGGGTCGTTAATGATGGCCGAGCGCTACCTCTCGCGCTATGCCTTTGCTCTAGATCGCTGCATTTTCTGTGGTGACTGTGTGGAGGTCTGTCCACATGGAGCACTCGGCGAGACACCAAACTTCGAGTTGTCCTTCTTTAACCGCTTTGGTGAGGATGTAACGCTAGAGAAAAATGATCTAGCGAACGCTCCTAACTACCTTGTACGTCAGCGGCTGCCGCGTGGTAAGAAGGACTTGCCTGTCATGAGTCCACTTGTTCGTCCGTTGCCGCCTCGTAATATTCGCGAGTAGCAAAGGGAGAGCCAAACATCTTCTTAAAAGCAACAAGATGCCAAAGTTTCGGCATCTTGTTGCTTCTCGATTAGCTATTGTAATTCTACCATAGTGGGCAACTTCTCTAGACAAGGCGTGGGTGGCTTACAGTAGTGGGACCTTGTTCTGCTCTCCTGCCCGTTTTAACTGACGTTTCTTTGCCTTGTTCTGTTGGGGAAATGCCGCAAGCAATGTATCGAGATAGCTCGTTGGCCCGGCTTTACCTTGCTGTTCCCGTAGCTTCTTGAGTAGATCAGCCATTGCAACTCCCTCATCTACAAAGCGACGAATATAGCCCTCTGGCTCTGCAAGACGTACTGCTTCGGAGAGAGCTTTGAGGGCTTGTGTGGTGTCTTGGCGCATCTGGTGGGCTAGGGCTTGCAAGAGTCGGATCTCAATGACATGGTTCCAACGCTGGCCTGTGGTAGCTCTGACCAGAATAGAGTCTAGTCGCTCCAAGGCAAGATCTGGTTGGTTCTTTGCTAGGAGAAGACGAATGCGTGCTACCTCCATCCGTTCATGAGCAAAGTGTGTGCCATGCAGTCCTCGGATATCTATCTCCTGAGCCCAGCGTGTTGCACGGCCCAAATCTCCACAGGCTAGCCAGAGCCGGACTTGGTCAACGATAGTGAAGTGGGAACACACATAGTTCTCAAGATCTTTGTGAGTGTTCAGGCAGATACGCTCAAATTTCTGGAGGGCGTAGCATGCTGTATCTAGCTCTCCTCGTGAAAGTGAGATACGTAGCAGTATAGCGTATCCACAGAGGGAATAAAATGGCGATATGCTTGATGCTGTCTGTTGACAGAGAGAAATAGCCTCTTCTACCAGAGCAAGTGCCGCATCCAACTGGTTCCACTCGCGTAAGAGGTCTGCTTGCAGGAGAAGAGGCCAACCGACTGCTGGGACCGTGAATCCTCCTGATTGGGTCCCTAGTTGTACTCCCTGCAGTGTCAGCTGGTATGCTTTGTGTAGTTGACCTGTTCCTATCAGGTGTAGAACAGTTGAACTCATGGCTGCAAGAATGAGAGTGGTCTGTTCTGCCGCTTGGGCAAGGGAGACAGCTTGGAAGCCACTCTCGATTGCGGCTGCTGCATCATTAACTGTAGAAGTATAAGAGGCCCAGAACTGGGCACAGGCAACTTGTGCGCGAACAAGGTAATTGTTTGCTGGAAGAAGAGTGAGAGCTTGTCGACAGAGTGGGAGCGCGGTTTCTCCATTCTTCTGATAGCTTCGCACTAAGGCGCGAAAAGCAGTCACCTCCCCGAGCAGATTAGCCTGTTCCTCTCTCGTTTGTGGGATAAAGATCGGATCTATCGGGCCTGAAGTCTCGGTATCGATTGCCTCTCTTGGTGAAGCGGTCAACGCTGCTTCAGCTGAGTCAAGCCAGCCCTCAAGTATGGTAGGTGGGGTAACCATCCACAAGTGTTGGGCGGATGCAAGGCAAAGGCGAGGTCGGGAGCGCACAACGTCTCTTGGCAGTTGTTCCAACCAGCGCCGGAGGATGACCAATTCATGTTCACCTACTCCCCAGGTAAGTGACATCATAGACGGCAGGCGCTCGATCAGATCAGCGGCCCAATGCCATTGATGAGCACTAAAGGCATGGAAAATAGCCTCGGTGGTATAGTGATGTTCAGCATACCAAATGCTGGCACGATAGTGCAAGGTAGGTACAAGATCACTGTGTGTCTGTTCCAACTGGTAGTAGAGTGCTTCCGCAAAGAGGGAATGATAGCGATACCAGTCGCATTTGTCGTCCAGGGAGACAACAAATAAATTGGCTTGTTCCAACCATTTGAGCATCTGCTGGCTGCCATGCTGTTGCGTAACGAAGTCACACAGTGCAGCATTGAGCCGATGGAGAATACATGTCGAGAGTAGAAATGTCTGAATCTCCTGTGACTGTCGGTGGAGGACCTCCTCAGTTAAATAGTCCAGGATATAGCGCTGATCTCCGCTCACTTCTTCCAGTAAGTTGGCGGGATTGAGATGTCCTTGCAGCGAAAGGCCAAGCAATTGTAAGCCTACTAGCCAGCCCTCTGTACGAGCTGTCACTTCTTGGATTGTGTCGTCAGGCAGTTTTGTATCCATCACCTCTTGGAAGAAGGCTCTGATCTCTTCAGCAGTACAGCGCAACTGGTCAGTGCGGACTTCCAGCATTTGCCGATGTGTTCGCAGCTGTAAAAGCGGTAAGGGTGGATCAGTGCGTGTTGCCAAAATAATATGCATTTGAGGAGAGAGATGTTCAATTAGATATATAAGCATTTTATGGATCTCCGGCTCAGTAATCAACTGATAGTCGTCTAAGATCAGCACAAAGTGGTAAGTCGTATTCATCAGGATATTGATGAGGGTAGACAAGACGGACATCAGTGGAGGAGCTTGTGGGGATTGGAGATACTTCAAGAGTGGAGTAAAGAGTGCTGGCTGTTGCATGTCTAATGCTGCCAGAACATAGGTCCAAAATAGCCGAGGCTCATTATCTCCCTCATCCAGAGACACCCAGGCCACTGAGGATTGGCTTGGAGAGAGTGATTGTTGCCAACTAGAGAGTAGGGTAGTTTTGCCAAAGCCTGCTGGCGCAGAGATGAGCGTGAGGGGATACTCCAGGCTTTGCTGGAGCAATATGTCCAGGCGAGGACGAGAAATCAAGGGGCCTGGAGCGACAGGCACGAAGAATTTGGTGGCTAGAAGCTGGCTTTCTATGAGCAGTATACCCATGATACTCTTTCCAATTACCTAATAAACACTTCCGTTTTCCTTTCTCTGTTCTTCCCTGCTTTTGGGGAATTCTACCATAGCAAACAACCTCCGTAAAGGAGGCAAATGTGGTTCTATGACACCACGTAAGGGTTAGCTATCCAGTGCCAGCTTCTGATAATCCCGTATAGTCGTTTTTATTGGGAGTGGAGTGTTGTTCCGATAGTTACCCTATTTTTTTATTGCTAGCACAATATTTGTACCCCCAATACTTCGTCCGCCAATCAATGCCCTGGTGAGAGACGATGGGCGTGTTTCATCACCGACAAGGTCCAATCCATAAGATGGGTCTAGCTCTTCACAGTTGATTGTTGGTGGAATGAGACCGTCACGAAGTGCTAGAAGTGAAATAATTGTGTCCAGAACTCCTGCGGCTGCGTAACTATGTCCTAGCATCGTACGTGGAACACTAACGGGTAGATGTTCAAGGTCAGAACCAAAGGCTAGATGGAGTGCCTCTGCTTCTCCCCGGTCAGAAGTGGGTAAAGCTCGTCCGTCAAGACTAAAGTAGCTGATCTCGTCCGGACGTAATTGCCCTTCTTGCATAGCAAGAGAGATTGCACGAGCATACTGCCTACCATCGCTAGACGGATTCCTCAATCCGTGTGCGTCGTTGGTTTGTCCAAAGCCAATAATCTCTCCATAGATTGGAGCTCCACGTCGCTGTGCATGCTCGTAATTCTCAAGAATGCAAATCCCAGCGCCTTCAGCTGGTATTAATCCTGAAGCGCGTCTATCAAATGGACGATAAGCCTGTGGATCGGTACCTGTTGCCCAGATTTCATTCTCATGAGGTTGCTCGAAAAAAAGGAGCGGGTGGAGGAATGCTTCAGTCCCCCCTGTAATAAGAATATCTGCTATCCCTCTTTGAATAGCTTCATATGCAAGACCTAGAGCATTCAGGCTGCCAACAGCATCATTGACAGGCGTTTTGCAATATCCATGGATGCCATAAGAGGTAGCAATCTGTCCTGCATTGGCAGCCTGAAACCAAGCTATAGCTGAAAAAGCACTGATAGAACGTGGCCCACGAGTATGCAGAACTTGAATTTGTTTGAGCATATACTCTATACCACCAAATGAATTAGCAACTATCGCTCCTACACGCTGTAGGTCCTCCTGCTCTAGTACAAGATTCGCATCTTGTAGAGCTTCCTCAGTGGCTGCAAGGGCGAAATGATTCATGCGATCAGTTCGTTTCACTAACTTACGATCAACATGTTGTTCTGTCATAAAGTCATCTATATGACCGCCTACTTGAAGAGGTAGATCGGCATTTACAAAATGTTGGACAGTTTTGATGCCTGAAATACCTCTACTGGTTGCATGCCAGAATGCTTCTTTGCCAATAGCATTTGGAGCAACGACGCCAATACCTGTAATAACAACGCGCTGCTGAGTCTGATAGACCATCTATTTTTATCTCTTTCTACTTTTAGAACTACTTATTCAATCAATCTCGCTGAGCAAGGACAAGTGCGCTATTCACCCCACCAAAACCACTAGAATGTGTAAGTGCTGCTTTGACTGTCGCTTGTCGTGCGATGTTTGGCACATAGTCGAGATCGCAAAGAGGGTCAGGATGCTCTAAATTGATAGTCGGAGGAATGATCTGGCGCTCAAGTACCAAGGAAGTGACAATTGTTTCGAGAGCGCTTGCAGCTCCCTGACTATGTCCAATGAGTGATTTTGTTGCACTAATTGGAATCCGATAGGCTTGTTCGCCAAAAGCAGACTTGTAAGCGATAGTTTCTGTCATGTCATTGAGACGGGTAGAACTCCCATGCGAATTGATATATCCAAGCTGTTCAGGTTGTAGTTGCGCTTCTTCTAATGCTTGTAACAAGAGTTGTTGGAGTGGTGCTCCGTTAGTTGGAAGAGCAGTCATATGATACCCATTATTGTTTGAAGCAAAAGCGATTAGCTCAGCATATATATGTGCCTTGCGGGCTAGTGCTACCTCACGTTCTTCGAGGAGAAGTATTCCGGCTCCCTCTGCCATAACGAAGCCATCTCGATTTTGGTCATATGGACAAGAAGCTTGTACGGCTGGATGGTTATGCATGCTCAATGTTCCCAGTATAGAGCACGAAGCGAGTGTTATAAGATTAATTGGAGCATCGGTTCCACCTGCCAACATGCGGTCAGCACGTCCTTTCTGAATAGCCCAAAAAGCTTGGCCAATTGCGTCAGCCCCTGAAGAGCATGCCGTTGAGAGAGTCATGCAAGGTCCGTGCAGTTGATGATGTATAGCAACGGCCGCAGAAGATGTATGAGCCATCAATCTCCTAATAGGAGGTTGGGAATCATTGCCGCTCTTATGAAGAGTGGAACTTTCTTGTCCCATTGCCTGTAGCCAGAGCTTCTCGATTTCTCCCAAAATATTGACTCCTGAGCCTATATACACTCCCATGGCTTCGCGTTCCGCGATGCTGAGTTTCTCAGGGAATTCTGCATCTTGTAAGGCAAGATTAGCTGCGGCCAGAGCAAATTGAGTATTGCGATCTAGATTCTGGCATTCATCAGGTGTGAGCCCTAGTGCTGCAGGTTCAAAATTGGTTACCTCACCTGCTATTTGAGATGGCAGTGAGCTAGCATCGAAGTGTGTAATCTGTCGGATACCTGAGCGACCAGAAAGACATGCATCCCAGAAGGGTTCTTTGCCAATACCATTGGGAGCGATAGCTCCAAGTCCTGTAATAACTACTCGTCGCTGCATAATTTCTTCCTTTCTAAGCACAAGGTTGACAATTTAATGCTGTTGTGATGGTCTAGGCTCTCATTTGAGAAAACTTATAATTAGAAAATCTGCTGATAAAAAACCGTATAGTTAAATAAATGTATTTTTTGAAAAATTATAGAAAAAATATTTTACTTTATAAACGTAATATAACGATTGAAAAAAAGACCATTATTTCATCAGATTGGAGGGTTGTACTTCCATCATTTTAGGAAGGTCTATCGATTAAAACTGATGAGAATAGTAGCACATCCATTCGTGAAATGCTATGAGGCATCATGACATATAGGACAAAGTAACTATCTATTTTTTGACTATGGTTCCATGAGGTCCCTTAGCGAAGCGGTTGATTGCTGGAAAAAGATGGAAAAGTGTGAACTCTCTCGTGTGCGGGAGAGTGTCGAGAGCGCTGTGGGACTTTAGTCCCTGTGGAGTGTCACAAGGAAGAGCTATATGGTAAACTGACCAACGTCATCAATTCTGTATCATCCTGTTTCTTGAAAGCTCCGTCGACAGGTTGTGGTGACTTAACGACATCGCGCAAGTGTTTACAAGAATCGGCCTGCAAGTTTTTCTCTGGGAGGGCTTGAATAGAAATATATAGATGAGCCTACTGCCTTACAACCATACAACCGTTCGTATTTTTGTCTTGATGAGAAGACAAGGTGATCTCGTTAAGACTTATAAACAGAAAAGGAAGAGTGATAGAGATGAATACCCAAAGGATATCTGACGCTACATATGTATTAGGCCATCCAAATAATGAAGAAGAGCGACTACAAAAATTGGGGCAGCTGCTGTATCCTTCGACAAAACATCTCTTTGAGCAAGCTGGTATTACATCTGGCATGAAGGTATTGGATGTGGGAAGTGGTACTGGTGATGTTGCTTTGCTACTGGCTGAACTAGTTGGTCCAACAGGGTCTGTTGTAGGAGTAGATGTGTATCCGGCAGGTTTGGATGTAGCACGAGCACGTATGCGTGCGGCTGGGCTAACCAACGTCTCCTTTCTAGCAGGAGATATCCGTAGTGTGGGCTTGGATACGGACTTTGATGCCGTTGTTGGTCGCAATGTGTTGATCTATGTGGCAGACCAATCTGAAGTGTTGCGCGTTTGCTGCAACCATTTACGTCCAGGAGGGATAGTAGCATTCCACGAAATCGAATGGGCTGTGAGCGAACAAACTGCCGGGATGGCTACTATTCCTCGTCTCTTTCAACAAGTGATGGCTTGGCTTGCTGGAGGATTTCGTCATTCAGGGGCAGAAATGCAAATCGGGTCCAAGTTCCCATCTGCGTTTCTAGATGCTGGCTTGCCACTACCACAAATGCGGCTTGATGGAATTGTGGGGACGACGGAGGACTGGATAGGTTATGACTTTTTGGCTGATGTATTGCGTGATATCCTGCCAAAGCTACGTGAATATGGAATTTTGACGGAGAAACTAGACATTGATAGCTATATTGAGCTAATTCGAGCAGAGGCTAAACAGCAACGGAGCTTTTTCCCTCTCTGCTTTATGGCTGGAGCTTGGGCACGCTTTCAGGGATAGATTTTTGGGAAGAGCAAAAATGGGTTCATTGAGATTACCTATGAACTAGGTTGCTACATTTCTACCTTTGTGCAAAAACTATGAGCAGATAGAAGCCCCATCATTGGCGGGACACTGTTTCAGATCCAGAATAGCGGATGGGGTTGGATTGATTGTGGCCAAATACAGACGCGCATGCGGATCTATGTTTGGGATATCAGGGGAGCTAGCTATCTGCTCTTTAGTTATTAGAAAGCGATGGTGAGGAAGGTACAAATTAGTCAATCCTGGAAATGTCAGCAGGTGTGTATGAATAGCCTGTTGGCTGACAGGAAGTTGCCAGTGTGGTGAGATAGTCTGCTCACCACCTAATTCAATCCAGCCATAGTAGGCCATACCCTGAGGAAGTTCAGGCACCTGTTCAATATCGATTTGTAGCGCGTTATAATCCTGTGATGATCCGGTTTTGATAAAGCGAATATGGCCCATCGCTGCCTCCCTGCTATGATGAGCAGGTAAGAAGAGCATCAGTACACTCAGACTTGAGCCAAGTAGAACAAGCGCTAATAGGATTGCCAGCCCAACTACCCAGTTCTTTTTGTGAGTGAAGGGTGACAGCTTTGTCACTTTTCTAGGCGTTGGCTCATAATGCTCTCTCTTGATCTGTCTAGCTACATTAACTTCTGCAGGTATTGGAGCATTGAATGCTTCTGCTAAAGCAACAGCCAGGGTAGTAGCTGTTGGGTAACGTGCATCTGGGTTCTTTGCGATACTCCTCTGAATCACCTCTGAGAGACTCCATGAAAGATGTGGATTAATCTGCTCAGGTGGTATTGGCTTCTCATGAAGATGTTGCATAACAATAGCCAGTGGTGTATCACCTTGAAAAGGAGCTACACCAGTCATCATCTCATAGAGGATGATACCTAGGGAATAGAGATCGCTACGTGGGTCATCATACTGGCCCAGAGCTTGTTCTGGTGCCATATACTTTGGTGTTCCGATGATACATCCAGCTATTGTGCCCCTTGTTACTCCATACTGGCGAGCAATCCCAAAATCGGTGAGAATAGGCTCGCCCATTGGCCTTGCAGTAGGTATGCGTTGATCAAGTAGGATATTACCAGGCTTGATATCACGATGAATTATGCCGTGTTGGTGAGCATAATCGAGAGCTAGGCCAATTACCGTAAAGATATAGACGATATCCGCTGCAGGAGGTAGCCATCCACTATGGGATATATTGCGTGAGGTAAAACGATACATGTAATTTGCTAGCGTTTCTCCCTCAACATAATCCATTACCATATAGCACAGAGGCAGATCTAATTGTAAAGAAGATGATTTATGCATCTTATGAATCTTAAAATCATGTATTTCAATGATATTGGGGTGGTGTAGCGAAGCGATAAGACGAGCTTCCTGCTCAAAACGCATAATAAAATCAGGGGCCTGCTGGAGGCGTGGGTGTAGGAGCTTAATAGCCACTTCGCGTTTCAACTGGCTATCGAGAGCTTTCCAAACCTCTCCCATACCGCCACGGGCAATACATTCAAGAAGTTGATATTTGTCGAGATAGTGTGGATTCGCGTTCATATAACCTCAAGAGACTTCTAAATACTATTTGGCAGATTCCTGGTAATGTTTAGTACTGCTAGTTTCTGGGTATCATGATGTATCTGGATTACACCTGGATGTACCTGATTGGTAACTGGATCAAGTTGACCGATATATGCGTAAGTGGCCTGAGTCACCATATCGTCCAACAACTGGCCCGCCTCAAGTTGCCGTAATTGCATTGGATCTTTATTTCCCATCTTAAAGAGTGTGATTGCATTCTTACGTACTTGCCCTAGCCAGCCTCCAGCATTTCTCAGCGAAGTTTGAATATGAGAGGCACGTGAACGTATATCAGATGAAACGTCAGGAGCATGCGCTAGTTGTCCCACATGCAGTTGCATATGATCAATATAACCCAGCGGATTAGTCAGCAGGTTAGCTCCACCTTGATGTAGTGGGTCAACAGTTAATAAGGCTACCCTAGCGCTTGTCGTATCAGCCAGTATGGGAGTATCTGACGGAACATCGACATGGACATTTTGTTCTCCATCGAGATAATCTAAGATACGTACAAACATAGGTTTCATTAGCTCAATCTGTGCATCAGTTGTCTGTGCTCCATACCAATCGTCTCTAGCTGTCACTGCCCACTCCAGAACTTTCTCTATATTCCTGGATAACCAGAAGTCGAGCCCTCCGGGTAAACCCAGTGCTTTAATATGTGATTCGTCATACAAAAGATGACGAATATGATTTAAAGCATTAAGTCCAAGAGGATCTTTTGGTATGGGCTGCTGAGGAAGCATAGCAAAGTAACGCCAAGTCGTACGATCAGTTGATGGAGCATGGGGCGACTGATTGGCATCTTCCTCTGTAATCAGCAGACGGCTCGTCTCTGATAAGAGATTGCTATGTAACGCATTGCCTGAGAAGAAGTAATGGGCTTTACCATTGTTCACTGGTAGATTATTCGTGAGCAGGATTGGCGGCTGTATTGGTGGAGGCCCCGTTTGGTCATCACCACCAACTTTCACCGTATCTCCAAGCAACCAGGCATAGTAGCTTTTTCCAGTTCGTGCAGGAGAAATATTTTGCAATTCAATGAGCATTTGATCTGCAATCCCCTGAGCAGTACCGGTTGTATACTGTCCGCTACTAGTATAGAAGGCCTGTCCCACGACAGTGTCAGCGGGGGCCACAAGTCTAGGAATATAGAGAAAAGCAGCCAGCCCTGCCACAATGCACACAGCGAGTAGCACTGTGATTATTGTCACCAGACGGCCCTTTGGTCCCATCTTTTTGAGTGCTGGAATTGTGGCTGATGTATGTGTTTCATTCTGGCTACTTGGCGCAGGAGTGGGCGAGATCAGGAGGGTTTCGTCTGAGATCTCGGCTTTGTATTGTTCAGGAGATCTAATTACAGGTGTTAACCCAGCAGAGGATTGTTCTCCAAACCTTGGAGAGGAAATCGGCGTCGAATTAGCCATTCTGGCTCTCTCATGAGGATGTAAGGACCGTTCCAGAATTTCTGGTACTGGCACGTCTAGAGCACAAGCAACGGCAATAGTCATAGCTGTTGCACTAGAAAAACGAGCTGCTGGATCTTTTTGCAGCCCACGCATGATTACTTTACTCAGCTTGGGAGAAACCTGTGGATTAATCAGTGAGGGGGCAATAGGCATGACACAGATTTGTTGTGTCATGATATCAATGGGGCTTCCCTGAAATGGCACAACCCCCGTCACAATCTCATAAAGAATGACTGCGAGTGAATAGAGATCGCTCTGTTCATTAGCTGAATGGCCTTGTATTTGCTCAGGAGAAACATAAGCTGGAGTCTCGATCTGGAGCCCAGTTTGTGTGGTTAATGATGCATTCAACAACTTGGCAATCCCAAAATCAGTCAGGATTGGCTCACCCATTGGATTACGTGTAGTGTTGCGTCGATCAAGCAGAATATTAGCTGGCTTAATATCGCGATGAAGCATTCCTTGATGGTGCGCATAATCGATAGCCAGACTGATTGACGTCAGGAGATTGACAATCTCAGTTGGCGAAGGTGTCTGCCCTTTACTTGAAGTATTGCTAATATAATCGGCTAGTGTTGACCCTTCGATATAATCGATAACCATATAGGCAAGTGGATGGATGTTGTTGGCAAGATTGTTTTGGTTAGGAACAACTGATTGGAGGATCTGGAAATCGTGAAGCTGCACAATATTAGGATGATGCAAGGAAGCGATAAACTGGGCCTCACGTTCAAAGCGTACCAGAAATGTTGGATCATCGTGCAAATTCGGGCATAACATCTTAATAGCCACAAAGCGTTGTAGTTGGGTATCTAAAGCTTTCCATACCTCTGCTGCATCACCATGTCCCAAGCATGTGATCAGTTCATATTTATCCAAGTGTCGCGGAAGTATACTCATCAGAAAGACCTTCCGTCTGTAATGTCACCAGCGCTCTGCTATTCTGTACAAAAGTTACTTGTGTTGCTTTCTGTGCATTCAGTAATATTAAAAGTTGCCAAACCCTGAATCCTATAATGGATCTGGGCGACGCCTTCTTTTGTCTGGCCTGTATGTGGGTCGGTCTGACTAACGAATGCCTTGTTAGCCAACTCAAACATATCGTTAAAAAGAGGAAATGCCTCTGGTTGCACTAATTGATCTGCGGGCTTATGAATTAATACTTCGGCATCTTTGTGGAGATCAGTAAGCCAACTTTGTACGTTACCGATAGCCTTGTTAACCTCAAGTGCTAAGGCTTGCTGTTCGGAAGTAACGCCAGGAGATTGTGTAATTCCATATAGATGCTTAGAAATGTGCTTCAGATGTCCTGGTGGATCCTGTGTTGGGCTGATTTCCAGCAAACCAACCTGTGCGATCACCGGATCTACCAGGACAGGAGGGAGATCCGGCGGCAAGTTCTCGGTTTGTACATACTTTGCACCATCCAAATAATCGAGAATACGTACCAGTTGCCTCCGTATCAATCCGGTGTCACCACCAGAAAGAGCAAGATCGCGTGCGCTGCCTGACCATTCCAAGATCTTAAGTGTATTTCTGTAAAGCCAGGCGTCCAAGCCTCCGACTAAACCCAACTTCTTGATTTTGGGGTCCTGTGAAAGCAGGTGTCGTAAGTGATCAAATAAATTAAAATGATTCGTAGTATCTTGCGGGTCTGGAGTAAGCGAAAAAGAAGCAGCGTAACGCCAAGTAGTCGTGTTGGGAGATGGGTTGACTGGCTGTGGATTGCTATCTTCTTCGGTTATCAACAAGCGGCTATATTTACTGAGCAAGTTGCTGTGATTTGGATCTCCTGGAAAGTCTAATCTCGTTTGATTATTCTGAACTGCCAATGCTCCAAGTCGCATAGGTAATGCATCTAACTTCTGATTATTACCAGCTAATAACCAAGCATAATAGCTTTTCCCCGGTGCTGGATCACTGAGATTTTCCAGATGGATTTGTAGGCCATCCGCGATGCCACGTGCGCTCGTCAAATCCATAAGCCCACTGCTAACAAAAAAGGCATGTCCAACTATCGGCTTTGGTGCAGTAGCGGCCTGAGAAAATAGTGACCATCCACTGCCAATGAGTAATACTAACACAACCAAAATGGCCAAGGCTATATATGAGCTGTGTTGCTTATGCTTGACCGGTGGCGGTATTGTTCTTACTGATGGGGTCACTCTAGCATCGGCCCTCGCTGGAGTGATTGTGGATTGTCCCTCTAAATTCCTGTCAATCGGGCCAGAAGATAAACCTGATTCCGATGAAATATTTTGTTTGTTTGACATGTCCACAGAGTGGTTGGGCATAGATTGATAGAGAGTAGAGATCTCTGGCGTGATTAGTGGCGTCATTTGAGGATTGCTAGTAGGGATTTGTGCGACATTGGATTGCGATGCTGACGGTTCCTGAGTGCTAGTAGGAAGAGTATCTGCCATTTGTGGTATCGGATTGAGAACGATGCGCTTGTGGATAGGAGCTGGAGGGCTGTTTTCAACCCGACCTTGGCCTGAGAATTGTGGCATAAGAACCTTTAGTGCTTTGGCTAGTGCAGCAACCATTAGAGAAGCCGAAGGAAAGCGGGTAGCTGGGTTCTTGGCAAGACTCTGCATGATCACCGCGGCTAGTTCTGGCTCTATCAGAGGGTTAACCAGCATTGGCGATGCGGGCATCACGTTCAATTGTTGGTTAATTACTACCTCTGTTTGATTACCAGGGAATGGAAGGACACCAGTGCACATTTCATACAGAATGATACCTAATGAGTACAGATCACTGCGTATATTATCGGTATAGCCCTGGATGATTTCTGGAGCGATATAACGTACCTCATTGGGTGAAAGTTGGTGAGGATCATAGGTGTTATGCATTCCGAGCTCTGTCAATATAGGCTTTCCCAACAGACTATCCGATGTATTATTCTTGCTAAGGAAAATAGAACTTGGTTTAATCAAACCATGAATAATGCCTTGCTGGTGAATATAATCGATTGCCGATGCGATAGGAGCTAGAATCTGTACCATCTCGACTGCGGGTGCCCTTTTGTGTGTTTGGGAGAGGGTTTGAAGATACTGCGCCAGTGATGAACCTTCAAGATAGTCCGTTACAATGTAGGCCACACAATTCTTGTTAAGAGTAGAAGAGGTCCGAGAGAGCATTCTCACCTCAAATACCGAGACAAGATGTGGATGTTGCAGTGCTACTAAGCCACAGGTTTCGCGGAGAAAATGGTGAATTGCCTCACCCGTTGGCAAAGTAAAACGCAGCAATGTAAGAAGAACAGTACGATGTTGCTGAGAATCGAATGCTTTCCAAGCTTCGTTTATAGTATTTATTCTCAGACATTGCTGTAGTTCGTATTGATCTAAATGCCGCTGAAAATCGCTCATTTGCTATGTTGTGGTTTTACCCTATTTTGGATTCCCTTCAATAGACCGACCTATCTATTAAGGAGGATCAATACCATGCAATTCTCTCTAACAGTCGACATAGCTAACAAAGGTCAACAATTTGATTATTAGTCAATAAAACTATATCACATATGTATTAGTAAAGGTCAAGAATGCTTACCAAAAAATAATTTGATAAGGTTACTATCTTGCTATGACTGAGTAAAACATGTTACACTTGTGCTGAGAAATGAGGTTTGCTGAAATGAGGTTCGCAATAGATGGATGAGATGGTTTCAATTTCTGAGATGCAAAAGTTCTGTTTTGGCTCAAAGGTCTACTGCTCCGATGGTCAGGAAGGTGTACTTAGCAATATTAGTTTTGCTGTATCAACCAGCCGTTTGAGCCATATTGGAGTAAGGCTTGGTCGCTTTTTTGGTAAGACGGTTTATCTCCCTTTTGCAGCCGTTGTATCTGCTAATGGAGAGGAGATCACACTTCAGGTCACT
>CBJMBI010000015.1:0-20692 GCA_966427955.1 uncultured Ktedonobacterales bacterium | reverse complement strand
AACATCCTAGACCGAGGGCTTGGACGGAGCCCACGCGAAACTGTCACTACGGGATTTACAGGGACGACAGTGGGCCTGTTCCGTGGGACTCCTGCGTAGAAGCCCCTGCCGATCACGGCATGGGGAGTCGTCACCAAAGTTGGCAATATGGCCTATTTTCGCGCAGAGCCGAGTCACTGTGTGGGCTGTGAGAGGCTCATAGGAAATATCCTAGGCGAATCAGTACTGCTAGTAGATCAGCGTCACCCAAGCTACTATTGGCCTTGATCATTATTTTGCTCTTTTAAGTATTTTTGAAGACTTATCACTTTTATTTTTAATATGCTGGATATGTTTTTTTAGTGTAGCTTCACTGATACAGAGCTGTTTAGCGATCGTGCGTCTATCAATGCCATCCCGTAATAGTCTGGCAATTTCTCGTTCTCTTGGGGAGAGCAATTCATCATAGATTGTAAAGTGTAAGCCGTGGAGGAGATAATCCATGGTATAAGAGGCTATGGTGGGTTCTATCAAGAAAGCCCCATTTTGCAGGTAAAGAGTGGCGCGTAGGAGTTCTGCTGAAGTATTCTCCAGGAGATAGCCCCGTGCACCATATTTGTAAGCTTTTTGCAAGATCTCCAGGTCGAATGTTGCTGCCAAGATAACGAAATGTCCACGTGGAAGTGATGTCATATCAGTAATGAGTGATTGATCTATGACAATAAAGTCTGAACATGGAGGATGAAGCTGAGCTTGTACCTCTTCCTTAGTGGCAGCTTCATACACTTGGACTATACGTTTATCTTCAGTAAGAAGTGTACGTAGACCAGCGCGAAGAATATCAGAGGGCGTAGCTACTAAAACTTTTAGCTCCATAAAGGTACCTCGCTTAGTATCATCTGAGTGTGGTCGCTTGTTTCCCTTATTCTACTTTAGAGTATATCAGATACTGCAGGGGTTAGCCATGAGATACTCCATTTCTGCTACTAAAAGATACTCTTGTGGAGTATTGCGTAAAAACACTGCTGTGTGTATACTTTAAATATAGTTCGCAGATGTTTATGTGCTCTGGTAGTTTTAAGAAAGGTCTTGCATAGGTCTTTCTGCTATAAGCGTTTATAAGACAGTTTTAGCGCGTTTGTTGTATTGACAGACATCTATTTGGCGTGTATGTTCCAGCTAAAGTTTAAAAGAGTATTCTGGTTCCAATCTGTATAGGGGTTTGGAATGATCAAAGCTTTCAAGCATCTGTTACAGTATTTCTCTGTTACTACCGAAACAATAGTAAATATCTCTATAAAATGTTGTGGTGGAGTTTGATGTTTAGTTAAGTCATTAGAAAAGTAAAAATTGACTTTGAAAATTCTCGCAAAATAGAAATTCTGGTCTAGGAAATGTTTGTTGATAAATAGAAAATTGTGGATGAACCACTTGGGAGAGTCTTTTTCAGAAGGATGCTTAGAATGACAGAAACTGTGTTGTGGCAGGAAAGCTATGAGTATGGTCTTGTCCCTGCCATCTTTGGTCCATGGTCAAGCAAAACTGTTGCATTGGCAGTGCCAAACGAGGGAGATTATGTGTTGGATGTGGCTTGTGGCACAGGTGTAGTTACGCGTCTAGCGGCTCAATATGTTGGTACACGTGGGAAAGTAGTTGGTCTAGATCTTAATCCTGGTATGATCGAGGTTGCACGCTCGTTACCAGTGCCTGCTGGTACTTCGATCAATTGGGAAGTCGGGAATGCAATCAGGCTTCCATTCCCGAATGCAACATTTCACGTTGTATTTTGCCAGGGGGGGCTGCAATTCGTACCTGATAGGTTGGCTGCGTTGCGTGAGATGTACCGTGTGCTAAAGTCAGAAGGACGACTAGCTTTAATGGTCTGTCAACATATTCAATACTGTCCAGGTTTTGCCATTGTCGTTGAGAAACTAACTAGTTATGTTGGTTGGCAAGCAGCGACATTATTGCGTATGCCCTTTAGTTTAGGAGATATAGAGGAATTGCGCTCTCTGATGGTTAATGCAGGTTTTCAGGATGTCATCATTCGTCCAGAGATGAAGATGATACGTTTTCCTTCGCCTGCAAAGTTTGTGGAGTCCTTGATAACTGGTTCAAGTCTAGCTGGTCAAGTGGATCAGAAGAGCATGGCCAAGCTAATTGATGAGGCCAGCTTGGAACTGCAACCGTTTGTGAAAAATGATAAGTTGTCGTTCCCGATGGGAGTACACTTTGCCGTCGCGCATACCAAGCATTAGCAGGTGGAAGCATCTGAAGATGTGTGGATGTAAATGTGCGAAGAAGTTTTCTACTGCTAGAAAGATACATGGATGATAAAAACTACACCGACTTCTTGGCTGAGGTATTGGCATCGTAAGCCCCAGGCTCGTGTACGTTTATTCTGTTTCCCCTATGCTGGAGGTGGGGCATCTATTTTTCGTGCTTGGTCAGAGTATCTGCCTCAGGATGTAGAAGTCTGTCCTGTTCAGCTTCCTGGTCGAGAGGATCGATTATTGGAAAAGCCTTTTGCCAGTTTGCCTCTGCTTCTTGATGCTCTAGTTCCTGCACTGCTACCATTTCTAGATATGCCATATGCCTTATTTGGCCATAGTATGGGCTCACTCATTAGCTTTGAGCTTGCCCGCTACTTACGGCAAATGAAATATAGTCATATGCCAGTATGCTTGTTTGTGTCAGGACATTGTGCTCCTCAGATTCCAGATTCTCCAATCTACCATTTGCCAGACTCAGCGTTTCTTGAGGAATTGCGCCGTATCGGAGGAACTCCTGAGGTGCTATTGCAAAATACGGAATTCTTAGAGCTGTTGATGCCTCTTTTGAGAGCTGATTTTGCTTTATGTGATACCTATGAATATCTTCATGGAGAAGCTTTAAGCTGTCCTCTCTCCGCCTTTGGTGGATTGCAAGATCCTGAGGTTCCCTGTGAAGAGGTTCGTGCTTGGAGTGTTCAGACATCTGCATCCTTCCAGTTACACTTCTTTGAGGGGGGGCATTTCTTTATACACACGCAGCAGGCTGCTTTGCTACAGGCTCTCTCTCAGGATCTCTCTAATGTTTTAGAGTAAATCAGGATAAATAAGAAATGAAGCATATTGCTTATAACAAAACAATTTTGATTGATATAATTTTAGAATATTTAATTTTGTAATTTGATAAAAGAGGATGTTTCTAATATTAGAATAGTTTGTGCTACTATTCGCACTTGTTTTAAGGGAGAATGAGATGTCCCGGTTTGACTTTGATATTGGAATTATTGGTGGAGGGCCTGCAGGATCTGCTACAGCAGCGTATCTTGCAAAAGCTGGTCTCTCTTGTGTGATCTTTGAGCGTGAGCTGTTTCCACGACCACATGTAGGAGAATCATTAGTTCCCTCCTCAACACGAGTTTTTAAGGAGATTGGTTTTCTTGAGCAGATGGATCAAGCCGGATTTCCCAGGAAGTATGGGGCTGCCTGGACATCCAGTGAGAAGAGCCCTGTGTATGCTCATAGTTTTGAAGGTCTAGAACCTGATTGCTGTGCTGGGATACGATTTGAGGAACGAGAGCAGCCAGGAGTAGATCGCAATTATACCTTTCATGTAGATCGAGGTAAGTTTGACCTGATGCTTTTGCAGCATGCTCATCAACTGGGAGCAACAGTCTATGAAGGCGTGCAAGTCCAGAGTGTGGATTTTTCAGAGCCAGGGCAACCACATATTCACTTTGCAGTCGGAAAGCAAAATGCCCAAACGAATGTACGTTTGGTTGTTGATGCGAGCGGACGACGTACTCTCTTAGGAAATCAGCTCAAGTTACGTATTCAAGATCCTGTCTTTGATCAATATGCCATCCATACTTGGTTTGAAGGCTATGATCGGAGTATTCTTGCTATTGACCAGTCACAGAAGGATTTCATCTTTATTCACTTTCTTCCATTAACTAATACGTGGGTCTGGCAAATTCCGATTACTGAATCGATCACGAGTATTGGGGTCGTCACACAAAAGAAACATTTTGCCAAATCTAAGCAAGAACGTCAAGCGTTCTTCTGGGATTGTCTTCAGAGCCGCCCAGAACTCGCTGCGGGGCTGAGAGCAGCTCAGCAGATACGCCCTTTAAAAGATGAGGGTGATTATAGCTATGCTATGAAACAGATTTGTGGAGATAACTTTCTGTTGGTGGGAGATGCCGCTCGTTTCGTCGATCCTATCTTTTCAACAGGAGTTAGTATTGCTCTCAATAGCGCTCGCTTTGCCAGCAGAGATATTCTACAAGCGGCTGAAACAGGAGATTTCAGAAAGGAGCGTTTTGATACCTTCGAGGCAACATTGAGGCGAGGAACAAAAAATTGGTATGAGTTTATATCAGTGTACTATAGATTAAATGTGCTTTTTACAGCATTTATTCAGGATAAGAGGTATCGTCTAGATGTAATTAAATTGCTACAAGGAGATGTCTATGACGTAGATGAACCAGAAGTTCTTAAACAGATGAAGAATATTGTTAGCCAGGTAGAGCAGGATGAAAAGCATATTTGGCATCGGTATCTAGGTGAATTGACCGCAAACGCTTTTAAGCCAGCCTTTTAGATGGCTGGCCCATTACTGGTTTGCCGTTAGGTCTTCTTCTGCCGACATTGTTTGCAATGCTTATGATTCTGGACATACTTGCTACGATGCTGACTTTGCCTCTTTTGGATATAATGAACCGAGAAGAAATGATAAATCAGGGTTTTGTCGATGGTGATAATTTCCCTGCAGTTCATCCATTTGAGGCTAACTGATTGCAATCTTTGGAGCTAATTGTCTGGTAAATAGATAATCATCGATACAAGCACGTTTGTCGTTGCACTTGTAATGGTAAAGGACCCTCAGATGGATTTTTCTTGGACACAGGAGCAGGATCAACTCTATGATCGCATTCTATCTCTTGTGCAAAATAGATTGGATACCGGAACTACTGACCCACATCAATTCTGGACACGTGCCCAATGGCTTCTCTGTGGTCATCTGAAGCTACTGGGATTGAGTATACCAACCCGCTATGGAGGAGGTGGGTATGACGCTCTCACAACAGCACGAGCTATTGAAGCCTTTGGACGTGGGTGTGAGGATATGGGACTGGTTTTCTCAGCATCGGCTCATCTTTTTGCCTGTGCTATGCCAATTAGTGAATATGGAAATGAAACTATAAAAAATAGCGTATTGCCAGATTTATGTTCTGGAATAAAAATATGTGCTAATGCGATTACTGAAGAAGATGCTGGATCTGATGTTTTTAGTCTAAAAACTCAAGCTAACCGTGATGGAGATTTCTATGTATTAGAAGGCCAGAAAAGTTATGTGAGCAATGGTCCTGTTGCTGATCTATTTATTGTCTATGCTATCACCAATCCTGCTCATGGCTATCTGGGAATGACGGCATTTCTCGTTGAGAAGGATACGTCAGGTCTGATAATTGGTGAACCATTTCGTAAGATGGGATTAACGAGTACGCCTGCTTGTCGCATTTCCTTTGATGCTTGTCGTGTGCCTGTGGTCAAGAGAATTGGCAGAGAAGGGCAAGGCTCACAGATCTTCAAGTGGTCCATGCAATGGGAACGATCTTGTCTATTTGCAGCCTATCTGGGACAAATGGAGCGTCAACTAGAATGCACTATAAACTATGCCAAGCAGCGACGCCAGTTCGGCAAACCATTAGGAAAACATCAGGCGATTGCTCACCGTATTGCTGATATGAAACTGCGACTTGAGGCTGCTCGTCTCTTACTCTATCGTGCTTGCTGGCGTTTTGATCAAGGTCAGGATGCTCTGTTGGATATTTCGCTAGCCAAACTAGCGGTAAGCCAAGCTGCTGTGATGGGAGGACTTGATGCTATTCATATTCATGGTTCCACTGGGATTAACTGTGAATATGGGATAGAACAAATGCTGCGCGATGCCATTCCCGCGACTATTTTTTCTGGAACGTCTGAGATGCAGCACGATATCATTGCGAATGAGTTAGGTTTATGATCTTACGTGAACTTGTAATACAGAGAGCACAGGATATGCCAGATAGATTGGCCGTCAAAGGTCCTGATATGAGTTTGACTTATGGTCAACTCGATGAGTTAGCAAACCGTTTGGCATATATGCTCGCTGAACGTGGAGTTCGTCATGGCGATCGTGTAGGAATCTGGCTTGCAAAATCAGCATGTGCAGCTGCTGCTATGCAGGCAGTACTGCGTCTGGGGGCAATCTATGTTCCGCTTGATCCTCTGAGTCCTACATCACGGATTCGTACGATCGTGCAGGATTGTGGCATGCGTGCCTTAGTCACAACGCAGCGAAGAAGACAGACTGTCCTAACAGATGATCTGCAACATGTCGTTTGTCTCTGTTTAGATGGTGAAGGGGCCGGAAGCCATTGGGATGATCTTCTGGCGCTTCCCAACGTCAGGGTACAAGAACCCACGCTTGCTGGTGATATCGCTTACATTTTATATACCTCTGGTTCAACTGGAAAACCAAAGGGCGTTTGTATTAGTAACCGTAATGCACTTGCCTTTGTGGAATGGGCATCCCAAGCACTAGGAGCAACTTCTGCTGATCACTTTGCCAATCACGCTCCATTTCACTTTGATCTGTCTGTGCTTGATCTATATGTGGCCTTTCATGCTGGGGCAACGACCTATCTTATTCCCGATGAAGCCTCTTACATCCCTAAGCTCCTTGTCACTTTTCTCATCCAAGAGGCCATCACAGTGTGGTATTCAGTCCCATCAGTACTCATTCTGATGATGGAGCAAGGAGGATTATTAGATGTTCTTTCTCCATCCCTGCGGGCTATTCTTTTTGCGGGTGAGCCGTTTCCGATCAAGCATTTGCGCCGGCTTTATAGATATTATGGCCCGAGAGAAGAAAAATCGAAAAAATGCGGTAATTTGGATGTCTCCGTTACTGGTAATGAAGCGCCCGTTGGAGGATCACCAAGCAATTTCTTGCCATCAGTAGGGACGCGATTAATTGAGCCTGTACGTTTTTTTAATCTCTATGGTCCAACTGAGACAAATGTCTGCGCCTATTATGAAGTGACCCATTTACCAGAAGACTGGAAGAAACCAGTTCCTATTGGTAAAGCTTGCTCTGGCAATTGTGTCTGGGCACAAAAAGAGGATGGTACCATTGTTCAGCCAGGAGAGCAAGGAGAATTGATGGTTAGTGGCCCAACCGTTATGGTCGGTTATTGGGGACAACCTGCCTATGGAGATAGACCATATGCAACTGGCGATTTGGTGCAATTGCTCGATGATGGGAACTTTATCTACGTTGGTCGTCGGGACCAGCAGGTCAAAGTTCGTGGTCATCGTATTGAACTTGGCGATATTGAGGCGGCACTTGAGGAGCATTTTGCTATCCATGAAGCGGCTGTCACGGTTATCGGCACAGGCTTAGAAGCGCGTTTAGTCGCATTCGTCGTCCTTGCCAGTGGAGTGGTTCCTTCGCTCTTGGAGATGAAGCAACATTGTGCCCAACGCTTACCGCGTTACATGATTGTGGATGAGGTACACACGATCTCAACACTTCCACGCACGAGAAATGGCAAGATTGATCGTCTTTCCTTATTGCGTCATATATAGTATAATAACATAGAGGTGTGATATGCAGAGAGAGGCCATTATTGAACAAACTACTAGATATATTGCTCAGGATGTCCTGGGGGGCAGGGATATTGGTTTGAATGAAACGACTCCGCTGCTCGAATGGGGCATTATCAATTCCTTGGAGATGGTAAAACTATTGAGTTTTATTCGCGAGCAGTTTGGTGTGGAGGTTCCCACAGATAAGCTTGTTGCCGACTCCTTTACTAGTATATCCTCTATTGCCGATCTGATACTGGAACAGATCCCAACGGTTTAAATCAATTGCGATCGGTAGGAGAAGTATAACATTTTTTAAATACTATATGTAAAAATAGTTATCATTGTTTATGATAACAATGAATATGTCGAAAAATGGTTTTGTCAGCATTAGAAACGGCATATTCATCATGTTGCATTTAGATGTTGTGCCTACTAGGAAGAAATATCATGAAAAATGTTCAACAGGAGCCCATAGCTATTGTTGGGATGGCATGCCGTTTTCCACAAGCACACAATCTCCAGGAGTTCTGGACACTCTTGTGTGAGGGGAAAGATGCCATTCGCGAAGTTCCTGCCAATCGGTGGGATATCAAAAAGGTTTATGATCCAAACTCGATGGTGCCTGGAAAAATGGTGAGCCGTTGGGGAGGCTTCTTGGATCAAGTTGATCAGTTCGATTGGCAAGCCTTTCGTGTGATTCCTCGCGAAGCGACGGCTATGGACCCCCAACATCGTCTGTTATTGGAAGTAGCTTGGGAAGCTCTTGAAGATGCGGGGCTCCCTTTCCAAGAGGTAGCTGGCAGTCAGACAAGTGTTTCGATTGGAATCGGTTGGGGCGATTATCTTCATTTACAAGCTAGAAATTGGTCACAAATAAATGAATATACGGCTATCGGTAATACAAATGCTTCTGCTGCAAATCGTATCTCTTATATGTTTGATCTGAAAGGTCCAAGTATTGTTGTTAATACTGCCTGTACCTCATCTCTGACTGCTATGTCTTTGGCTTGTCAAAATCTGTGGATGGGGGATGCAAGCCTAGCGCTAGTTGGTGGCGTCAATCTCATCTTATCACCGGAGAGTACCATTATGGCATCTAAATCTGGGTTACTCTCTCAAGATGGACGTTGTAAAACGCTTGACGCTCGTGCTGATGGTTTTGTGCGAGGGGAAGGGGCAGGAATGATTGTGCTTAAGCCTCTCTCTCTCGTTAAAAAATCAGATCGTGTATATGCACTTATTCGTGGTATGGCGGTCAATCATAATGGCCACAATGAGTGGATCATTGCTTCTAGTCAGGCAGCGCAAGAGGCATTGCTACGAGATGCCTATCGTAAAGCAGGTATCAAGCCATCTGAAGTTGATTATGTTGAACTGCATGGGACAGGATTTCTGCGTGGAGATGTCGTCGAAACAAAAGCTCTGGATGCAGTACTTGGGACACAGCCAGAACGTACTCATCCCTGTCTAATAGGGTCGGTCAAAACGAATATTGGCCATTTAGAAGCGGCATCAGGCATTGCAGGTGTGATCAAGGTGGCACTTTCGCTCTATCACCGAGAGATTCCTCCAACCTTGAATCTCGAGACATTAAACCCTGATGTGCCAGTTGACAATTTGCATTTGGCTGTTCCTCAGACTTGCACTGTTTGGCCCCAGAAAGCAAAAGGCTCAGAACTGATTGCTGGAATTACAGCACTTGCATTCACCGGTTCAAATGCTCATGCTATTCTCTCTGCACATTTTTCCAGAAGTACTGAATTACATCTTGTAGAGGATCAGGGTGATGAAGAGATATACCGTCTTCTTCCTCTATCTGCACGCAGTGAGCGGGCTCTTTATGGCTTGGCTGAGGCCTATCTAGACTTTCTGCTAGCTCATGCCACTGACATGGCATCTTCCTGGCGGGATATTTGCTACTCTGCCAGTGTACGTCGGACTCATCATCGTTATCGCTTGGCTGTTGTTGGTCGCTCACCGCTGGAGGCTGCCGAAGCACTTCGCTTATATATCAAGAGAGGCAGTTTACCTACTAATATTTATGAAAATATACAAAAGCAGCAAGATAAAATTCCTGCTCATTTAGAAACATTTAAACTTCTTTATATCTCGGGGCATGAGGTTGGCTGGTCTAGGCTCTATCGGGAAGAGGAATGTCATTATGTCAGTTTGCCTCCATACTCCTGGCAACGTGAACGGCTTTGGCCCGATTGGTTGGATATTGAGGAAATCAGTACTCCTCCTGAAGAACACTCTGCTGATCCAAGCAGAGTCAGACAGTTTAGAGAAACTGAGATTACTGGATTCTCTATAGAACAGGTCTTGACGGAGCTTTGGGCACAGGTACTGGGTTTGGAACATGTGAGTGCTTCCAATAGTTTCTTTGAATTAGGTGGACACTCTCTGCTTGCTATGCAACTTCTTGAACGCATACGAAATGTCTTCCAGATAGAAATTACTCTTAGAGATCTCTTAGAGTCGCCTACACCGTCTACTTGTGCAGAACTTCTTACTCTGCGAGGCGGACGCGAGAAATCCAGTCCCTACACTACAGGCAATGCATTGCCTATTGGGGGCTCGGGTGAGATATCGCCCTCAGGAAGTCTCCAATGCGTTGTGCCTGATTCTGAGCGGCGGTATGAGCCCTTTCCTATGACTGATGTGCAGCAAGCCTATTGGACGGGACGACATGCTGATTTTGAGATTGGCAATGTTGGCAACCATGGATATATCGAAGTAGAAGCAACTGATTTGGATCTGGATCGTGTCAATCAAGCCTTGCAACGTTTGATTGAACGTCATGATATGCTGCGAGCTGTGCTCTTACCAGATGGACGCCAAAAGATCCTGGAACATGTTCCTCCTTTCGAGATCAAAATTATTGATTTACGTGGACAAAGCGCTCAAGAGCAAGCCTACCAGTTGGAGCAGCTTCGACGAACTCTGGACCATCAGCTTCTACCTGTTGAGCAATGGCCTGCATTTGAGCTGTGGGTCTCGCGTTTAGATGAGCACCTTGTTCGCTTGCATCTAAGTATCGAATCGCTATTTGTTGATGCATGGAGTATGAATACGCTGATCCAGGAATTTATTCGTTTCTACCATGAGCCTGATCTTTCTCTGCCAACACTAGCTCTCTCATTCCGAGATTATGTACTGGCTGAAGCGTCTCTTGAGAACTCTGTCTTAGTCCAGCGCTCTCGGCAGTATTGGCTTGAGCGTCTTCCTTCTCTACCTCCTGCTCCAGATCTTCCTCTAGCATCCACGGTTGACCAACCGCGCTTTGTGCATCGGGAGGCAAGGTTAGATCGAGAACGTTGGCAACGGCTGAAGGCCCATGCCTCAAAGATTGGACTGACGCCTTCTGGTGTCTTGCTGACTGCATTTGCGGAGATTATCGCTCGATGGAGTAAGACAGCTCATTTTAGTTTGAATCTGAGCACGTTCAACCGTTTACCTTTGCATCCCCAGGTCAATGAGATTGTTGGTGATTTCACTTCCCTGCTAGTACTTGCTATTGATAACACAACTCCTGATACTTTTGAAAACCGGGCTAAGCTGGTTCAAGAGCAGTTGTGGACTGACCTAGATCATTCTTATTATAGTGGAATACGCGTGTTAAGAGAATTGGCTAAGACTCAGGGACAAGCTCTCAAAGCAATCATGCCAATTGTTTTCACCAGCCTGCTTATTCAAGATACAGCCAGTCCCATTCCACCACCATGGGGAAAAACGCTCTACTGTGTAAGTCAAACGCCTCAGGTATGGTTAGATCACCAAGTATTGGAAGCAGGTGAGGAGTTGGTGCTCCACTGGCAGTCTGTTGATGCCATCTTTCCTGCTGGTCTGATTGATGCCATGTTTAGTGCTTACTGTCAGTTGCTTCAACGTCTTGCCACTATGGAGGAGAGCTGGCATGAGCCAGTCCGAGATCTACTTCCAGAGCAACAGTGTGCCTTATTGAGTCGAGTAAATGAGACCACGGCTCCTGTTTCAGACAAGTTACTGCATACGTTCTTTCTTGATCAGGTGGTACAACGTCCTGACCAATTGGCAGTGATTTCTCCGACTCGTCTGTTAACCTACAAGGAGGTTAACAGTGGAGCGCTCCGAATAGCCCATCAACTGCGTCAATGGGGTATTGGCCGTAATCAGCTTGTGGGAGTGGTGATGGAAAAGGGCTGGGAGCAAGTAGTGGCTGTTCTTGGTGTGCTTCTAGCTGGAGCCGCATATCTTCCAATCGATGCCAGTCTACCCAAAGAGCGCTTACGATATCTGCTGGAAGATGGGGAGGTTGCGGGAGTGTTGACCCAGTCATGGGTCGATCGGAAGTTGCAATGGCCAGAGAGCCTCAAGCGATTCGATGTAGATAGTCTCGATGTAGATGAAGAGATCGACGCAATTGCGCCAGTTGAGCAAAGTCCGGATGATCTGGCTTATGTGATCTACACTTCTGGCTCTACAGGATTGCCAAAAGGGGTAATGATCGATCATCGGGGAGCCGTCAATACCATTCTGGATATCAATCGGCGTTTTAGTGTCAAGAGCACGGATCGTGTATTGGCATTGTCGGCCTTAAACTTTGATTTGTCGGTTTATGATATCTTTGGAGTCTTGGCTGCGGGAGGAGCGATAGTTCTGCCGACTGAGCAAACTGTACGTGATCCAGCTTCCTGGCTGAGAATGGTAGAACAGGAACAGGTTACTATCTGGAACACAGTTCCTGCTCTCTTACAGTTGCTTGTTGAATATGCAGAGGTCCATTCTCGCTCACTGAGTCATTCTCGTCTGAGGCTGGCACTACTGAGTGGGGATTGGATTCCGCTTACTTTACCTGGGAGATTGAAGAGCTTATGTCCTCATGCTGAGGTGGTTAGTCTGGGTGGGGCCACCGAGGCGTCCATCTGGTCTATCCTCTATCCCATCACCACAGTTGATGCTTCCTGGAAGAGCATTCCTTACGGATATCCCATGAGCAATCAGCAGTTCTTTGTATTAGCTGAGGACCTTGAGCCATGTCCAGTATGGGTACCAGGACAACTGTATATTGCTGGCGTTGGATTGGCTAAAGGCTACTGGCGAGATGAAGAAAAGACCAGTACCAGTTTCTTCAAACATCCACGTATGGGTATACGTCTCTATCGGACTGGAGATTTAGGGAGGTACCTTCCTGATGGAACAATCGAGTTTCTCGGACGCCAAGACTCCCAAGTCAAAGTGCAAGGTCATCGCATTGAGCTAGGTGAGATCGAGACGATTTTAGCTCGTTATCCAAGTATCCAGGAGGCTGTCGTCATAGCTCGTGGAGAGAACCAGGGTGAGAAATACTTGGCGGCCTATGTGGTTTCTAAGTCGAAAGATACTTTGACCGCTAGTGATCTGCGCCGTTATCTGGCAGAATACTTGCCTGGGTATATGGTGCCTACGAGCTTCCGTCTATTAGACGCATTACCACTAACACCTAACGGAAAAGTGGATCGGAAGGCCTTATCTACACTTGCGGATACCATAAATCAAATCCCTACCAATGGACATGAAGCGCAAGCCATTACAAGTGAGAGCCAGAACTCAGTTCATGACACCATTCTTGCCCAGGTCTCTGACTTGGTAGCTGGAGTACTCAAGGTTGAGCAGATCGATCCTGTAAGCAATCTGTTAGACTATGGAGCCACCTCTATGGCTATCTTGCGCATTGCTAATTTGCTGGAAAGCAAGTTCCATGTACATCTGCAGTTGGGCCAGTTATTCCGGCTCTCAACCGTTCATGAAATTGCTGCATATTGTGAACAATATCTTTTAGCTCATGAAACGTCCACAGGTATCCTTGAGCCGATCAAAAAGAATGGAGCGGGCCATTCATCTGCTTCTTCCAATCTGCTCCTAGATCTGGTAGAACGCGAACAATTTAAGCAGAGACAGGCCGGTTTGCGTCGCACAGAGAAAGAGTCACCCAAGGTAGAGTTAATGGTACCAGAGCTTGAAGAGACAGTCTTGCGCAAGTATCTTGAACGTCGCAGCTATCGTACATTTCTTCAGAGGCCTATTCCATTCAGACAGTTCAGTGAATTTCTGGGATGTGTACGGCAGATTGCCCTTGATGGAAAGCCGAAATATCAGTGGGGATCAGCCGGAGGCTTGTATCCAGTACAGGTTTACACATATATCAAGTCTAGAGGTGTAGAGGGTATTGATGGAGGCATTTATTATTATCATCCCGTTGATCACAATCTCACATTAATCACGCCTGATGTACAGCTCGACCGAGATATTTTTGGATTGACCAATCAGAGCATGTTTGATCAGGCTGCGTTTGCTCTTTTTCTAATTGGTCAGATGAAAGCCATTGAGCCAATGTATGGAGAATTGAGCCGGGATTTCTGTCTGATAGAGGCTGGCTTAATAACACAACTTCTGGAGACTTCTGCACTTTCCTACCAGATAGCTCTCTGTCAGACAGGTGGAATAGGTTTTAGTAAGGTTGAGCACTTATTCTCTTTGGAGGAGGGATGTATTTATCTTCATAGTCTACTTGGTGGAGCGCTAGATACAGCCTTGCAAGAAAGGCCATATTCGGCTATAGCAGGAGGAAATGATTGGGAGGAGGGAACACTATGAGTGTCATAGAACTGCTAGCAGAACTTTCCAGACAAGATATAAAAGTGTGGGTTGATGGCGACCAACTTCGCTACCGGGCTCCCAAGGGTACGATGACGCCTTCATTGCGTTCAAAGCTGACAGAGCATAAGGCAGAGCTCTTGACGTTGCTATCTCAACGTCTGGTTAGTAATCCTGTTGTATCCCTGCCTCAAGTTGTGCCTGCTCCTGATCAACTCTACCTCCCTTTTCCCGCAACAGATGTGCAACAGGCCTACTGGATTGGCCGTAGTCCCACATTTGAGCTGGGTGGTGTGGGCAACCATGGCTATGTCGAGGTTGAAGCTGTTGATCTAGATCTAGATCGTTCTCTGCTCATCTTGAGACAGTTAATCGAACGGCATCCCATGCTGCGTGCTGTTATGCTGCCAGATGGGCAGCAGCAAATTCTGGAACATGTTCCCCCGTTCCATATCGAGGTCATCAATTTGATGGGACTTGATCAACAAGAAGTCAATAAGCGGCTGAGTCAGATCCGCGACGAAATGGATCATCAGGTATTTCAAGTTGAGCAATGGCCAGTATTCGAAATTCGAGTCTCGCGTTTGAATGAGCGGCGTATCAGGATACACATCAGTATGGAGGCGCTCTTTACTGACTCTTGGAGTATCGGAATTTTGCTGCGGGAATTCACTCATTTGTATCATGAGCCTGAAGCATCTTTGCCCCCACTCGAACTCTCTTTCCGGGATTATGTTCTTGCCGAGGTACAATTACGGGATTTGGAATTGTATCGACGTTCACAAGACTATTGGTCTAAGCGCCTTCGGGAACTTCCACCTGCTCCAGATCTACCATTGGCTATCGATCCTGCATTATTAAAACACCCTCGTTTTGTGCCTCGCAAAGCCCGACTAGAGGCGTCAGTGTGGCAACAACTGAAGGTTCGCGATGCACAAGCTAGGCTTACCCCCTCGGGAATCTTGCTGACGGCATTTGCAGAGGTACTTACTACATGGAGCAAGACTCCGCGCTTTTGCATCAATCTCGTCATTGCCAATCTTTTACCTTTGCATAGGCAAGCAAATGAGATTATGGGAGATTTTACCTCATTGCTCTTGCTGGCTGTTGACAATTCCCGTTCAAATACCTTCGAGAATCGTGCCAAGAGCTTGCAAGAACAGTTGTGGCGTGATTTTGACCACTGTTATTATAGCGGTGTTCGCGTCTTGCGAGATCTTGCACGTATGCAAGGAGGTACTGGGCAGGCCGCTATGCCCGTAGTGTTTACCAGTTTATTGGGTCAGGAGATGATAGACACAACATATCCTGCCCCTTGGCAAGAAACAATCTATTTCATTGCACAAACTCCCCAGGTTTGGCTTGATCATCAAGTAATGGAGGAGGCTGGAAATCTTGTACTCTACTGGCATGCTGTTGAGGCGCTTTTCCCCCCAGGTCTCTTAGATGAGATGTTTGAGGCCTATATCAGCTTCCTGCGGAGACTGGCAACAGATGAAGCGGTTTGGCAAAGTAGCTCGTCTAAGCTTATTCCCTCCTCACAGCTTGCTCAGCATGCTCTGGTCAATGCAACTGAAGCTCCTATCTCAGACCAATTACTGCACGATCTGTTCAGAGAGCAAGCGGCCAAAAGTCCCAACCATCTAGCTGTGATTTCAGCTAGACGGAGCCTAACCTATCAAGAAACCCTTAATGGAGCCACATTGCTTGGCCAACAATTGAGAGAACTGGGCGCTTGTCCAAACCATCTGGTTGCCGTAGTGATGGAGAAAGGATGGGAACAGGTTGTGGGAGTCCTCGGAGTATTATTCTCCGGAGCGGCCTATCTGCCAATTGATCCTAAGCTGCCTCAGGAGCGGTTAACTTTCCTATTAGAGCATGGAGAAGTTGAAATTGTGGTAACCCAGTCCTGGATTGAAAGGACTGTGCAGTGGTCTCAACAGCTCAAAACAATTTGTGTAGATGCTTTGGCGCTAGCAGCAACGGATGTAAAGCCCTTAGATAACAGGCAAGGACCAGATGATCTAGCCTATGTTATCTATACGTCAGGTTCGACTGGATTGCCAAAGGGAGTGATGATCGATCATCGGGGAGCAGTCAATACCATTCTGGATATCAATCAGCGTTTTGGTGTGACTAGTGAGGATCGTGTCCTAGCTCTCTCTGCCTTAAACTTTGATCTATCGGTCTATGATATCTTTGGTGTATTAGCATCTGGTGGGACAATAGTGATGCCGTCAGATGATGCTTTGCGTGATCCGGCAAGCTGGCTAGAACTGTTGGTCCAAGAGCGGGTGACACTGTGGAATACTGTTCCAGCGCTTCTAGAGATGCTAGTGGACTATGCCGAAGTTCGCCCACAAGCCATAAATCATTCCTGTTTACGTCTAGCACTCTTAAGTGGTGACTGGATTCCTATTTCGTTGCCTGATCGGTTCAGGAAGCTCATTCCAACAGTAGAAATTATCAGTTTGGGAGGGGCAACGGAGGCATCGATCTGGTCCATTCTCCATCCAATTACTAAAATTGACCCGTCCTGGAAAAGCGTTCCTTATGGGAAGCCGATGCGTAACCAGAGCTTCTTCGTTTTCAATGAGATGCTTGAGCCATGTCCAGTCTGGGTTCCTGGTCACCTGTATATTGGTGGTATTGGCTTGGCCAAGGGCTATTGGCGCGATGATGAGAAGACACAAGCAAGCTTTTTTCTGCATCCCCAGACCGGAGAGCGACTGTACCGAACAGGCGATCTGGGACGATATTTACCAGATGGCAATATCGAATTCCTGGGGCGCGAAGATTTTCAGGTCAAAGTGGGAGGCCATCGCATTGAACTAGGAGAAATCGAAGCCACACTGCTTGAACATCCTCGCGTCAGCAAGGCTGTTGCCACAGTGATTGGAAAACAGTTTGAGAACAAGCAGCTCATTGCCTATGTTGTCCCCACTCGAATTTGCATTCCTCAGACAGAGGATACCAATTTAGATCAAGCAGATACGCAAGTAGATTTCTTTAATTTTAATGTGCGGCTAGCTCAAAGTCCTGCTTCTGCTAAAGTATTGGAATTGACGGAGTTATACGAATACCTGAGAAGCAAATTGCCAGACTATATGGTCCCATTGCGAATCCTGCTACTGGAGACATTACCACTAACAGCTAATGGAAAAGTAGATCGTAGTGCGCTTCCTCATCCAATGATCCAGTCATATGAATACACGAAGAGTTCAAGAGTCGCTCGGACACCGACTGAGAAAGCCCTTGTTCAATTGTGGAGTGAAGTCCTTAAATTGAGGAATGTGGGTATTGAAGAGAATTTCTATGAATTAGGAGGAGACTCCCTGCTGGCGACCAAACTGCTCGTTCGTATACAGACAACCTTCAATATCGAGCTACCACTTCGGGTTCTATTCGAAAATCTCACGATTGCTACACTAGCAGAAGCAATTGAGCAATACCAATCTGTGTTGAGTGGCGAAGCCTCATATGAGTAGCTTTGTATTCTACAATTGGACTTGTTTCTATTTGGGCTTCATTGGTATATAATTTCAAAGAAAGCACTTCCCTCTCTGTATGTTGCATCACAAGATACAAGCAGTGTGATTGCTCGATGGTTTAAGAATTAAACCCATCATTATTAACTATAATTATGTATAAAAAGAGAATATAATGCATAGTTCTGGTTTTTTTTCAGGAAGTTAAGTGAGTTTGAGGATATTAAAAGAGTAATTGGAGTTTTAAATGTAGACAATCTTATTTACTCAATGCTGTTTGCTATGTTAGAATTCCTAGTCAGGAGACAGGCAATTCTAGAAAAAATAGATCAGTTGCTTAGGTAGAGAAGAGTATTCTTTTTGATATTGCAAGAGAGGTTTCTATGAGTAGGTTAATGATTATTCAGGATCAGCTTTTGGCTACAAAATTCTTTGTGCCGGTAGCTTCGCATCCACTAATTGCTCGTCCTCGGCTGATGGCTTTGCTCCAGCAAAGTCTGGGGCGGTCTCTTACGCTTGTTTCTACTCCTGCTGGTTTTGGCAAGACCACGCTACTGGCGGCGTGGGTAAAATCGCTCTCGCGAAGTGATGTGGTAGTAGGTTGGCTATCTCTTGATGAGGAAGATAATGAACCAAGATCATTTTGGATTGAGGCCCTGAGTGCATTTAGTCTGCATCAACCAGACCGCTTTGCTCCACTATTGAAATACCTGCAATCGCCACAAACTCCACCTCTCAAGCATATTCTGACAGCATTTATCAATCTTCTGGTAGATAGCCCAGAGCACTTTGTATTGGTCCTAGATGACTATCACCTGATCACTGAACCGCTGATACATACCACGCTCGCATATTTAGTGGAGCACATTCCACCCCAATTGCATATTATTTTGGCAACACGCATGGATCCTCCTTTGCCAATTTCGCTTCTGCAAACACGTGAGATGATGCTGCAAGTTCGTGCTGATCAGTTGCGTTGTACGTCAGAAGAAACCAAGACTTTTCTCCAAGATGTCATGGGTATTCAACTGCCTGATGAGACAATTGAGCAAGTAACAACTCGTACAGAGGGTTGGCTGGTAGGTTTGCAATTGCTGGGTCTGTCCCTACCAGGATGTTCTGATCCTGCAGGACTCTTGGAAGAATTGAGTGGGGATCAGCGCTACATTTTGGATTTTTTGATCGAGGAGGTCCTCCAACGCCAGTCTCAAGAGGTGCAAACCTTCTTGCTATCAACCTGTATTCTCGAACGGTTCAATGCCTCACTCTGTAACGCTGTTATACAACAGACTGGTAGTCAGCGGATACTGGAGCAGCTCGAGCGGGCCAATTTATTTGTTGTGCCTCTTGATAGCAAGCGGCAGTGGTATCGCTATCATGCCCTTTTTGCCGAGGCATTGCGCTACCAACTAAAGCATACGGCACATATTGATCTTGTGCTCGCTCTCCATCATCGTGCTAGCATTTGGTATGCTGAGCATAATCAGACGACGCAGGCTATCCTCCATGCTTTTAATGCGAAAGAGTGGCAGTGGGTGGCTGATCTTATTGAAGGTCTGTCTGTAATGTCCCTGACGTGGGGTGCTGGTCAACATGAACTAGTGCTACTCCGGCAGTGGCTTGAGAAGTTGCCTGCAGATATCGTGCAATCTCGGCCACGTCTTTGTCTTGTCTGTGCTCAGATGTTTTGGGCATCGGCTCCTCCAAGCATGCTGCAGACTTGGCTTGATCTAGCTGAGGTAGCACTAATTGCTTTACTCACGAAAGATTCGCCTGAAGATGTCTCTCAGTTACCACTTGCAGCCCAATTGCGGCAAGATCGGGAGAATTTGCTTGGGGAGGTGATCGGCTTTCGTGCCTTCTTGCTAAGTTTTCAGGATGATGGGATTGCTATTCTTTCGCTTTGCCAGCGAGCATTCTCCCTGCTCTCGGAACAGAATGCCTTGGCTCGTGTACACCTCGCTTTTCCCCAAGTTATAGCTTATTATACTTCTGCCAATGACGTGATGGCTGCCATCAAAAGTGGACTTGACAACAGTTGGCTTGCCCAGGAAGCTGGATATCATGCTATGGCTATTAGTACCATGGGTGTCACTATCTATTTCATGACAATAGTAGGCCGATTAGGCGAGGCATACCAACTTGCTCAGCGTGCAATACACCTAGGGACACAGTTGGAAGGTTTCATGTTACCAGATGTGGGTTGGTCCATGATTTGGCAAGCGGAGATTCTACGCGAGTGGGGTCAACTGGATGCTGCGCGTGCTCTAGCAGAAGAAGCCATCCCATTGTGTCAGCAGGCTGGATCGTTGGCATATCCTGTATATTTAGTTTGTGGGTATGCGGTACTTGCACATATTTGTTTATCAAGCGGGGATTTGAGTATAGCGCACTATGCTCTCCAACAGATTGAATATATTGGCCGAAGTATGAGCCTGCCTATCTATTGCTACTTTCGTTCTCTTTATACTACAGTTGATCAAGTCAGACTTTGGCTTGCTTGTGGAGAATTGGACCGTGCTATACGATGGGCCAGAGAGCTAGATCTGACAGCGCGATGTGGCACTCCGTTTGCCCAAGAACGAGAAGAGGTGGCACGTGTACGCATTCTTTTAGCCAGAGCACGGCCAGATGAAGCTCTACAGCGACTAACACCTGTTCTAGAGAGAGCAACTACGGGGCAGCGTTGGAACCATGTAATTGAGGTACGGCTCTTGCAGGCTTTGGCCTATCAGATGTGTCAACAGGAGAAGCAGGCCCTCTTTGCTCTTTCAGAAGCAGTAGTCCTAGCTGAGCCAGAGGGCTACATCCGCCGCTTTGTAGATGAAGGTGCTGCAATGGCTACTCTCCTATCTTCTCTGCGGGAACAGCAACGCGTATATGGGCCAACGCCTTATTTAGACACCGTGCTTGCAGCTTTTCCTCGGCAAAGCAAGGTTCGTAAACGTCAATCGAAGCAGACAAAACAGCGCACTATAGCTTAAC
>CBJMBI010000014.1:0-21155 GCA_966427955.1 uncultured Ktedonobacterales bacterium | reverse complement strand
CTAAGGTCAATGTACATGTCGACCCGGCGGGTGCTGCAGTGGGAATCGTGAGCGACAGCGTTTTCAATGATGGATCATTCGCATTACACGTGTGATCTGCAGGACCAGAAACTAATATTTTGCCGCTGTCTCCAGGCTTCGCCGCTAATGTATTAAACTGGACCACCTTCGACTTATCATGTATGTGTACCTTTTTCTGGGAAAGGCCATTCATCGTTATGGATACGCAGTAGATAGACTTAACTGATACCTTAGCTTGTAGAGAAATTGTATCTCCTTGAGCATAGAGATAAGCTACTGGACCCATCATCTGAGCAGCTAGAGCTAGAAATCCAAAGAGAGCTGGGGAAACAATTTTCTTGACAGCGAGTTTACTAATCTTGTCAGGACAAACAGTGATCATGCTTGAAATCTCCTTTTCTCTAGGCAGAACCTTGGTCAGAAAAGCCCCTATTGCATACCGCAAGGGACAAACTGGCCAATCCCTCTTGAGACTACGTTGTATCAGGATAGTGGGGTACCAAAACTATCGATATGTGAGGCCTTTCTACTGTCTACCTATTGCAGATACTGCAAAGGTGGTTTGAAGAGGGATTGAACCAGCATCTCATATCAACTTGCGTTGCGTGGTACAAACTCCATAGTGGTAGTCTTACCTCGTTTTCCCTCACTGGAGAATTGTCCCTCTGAACGCGGATTGGTATCAATTGTCCCCTTTGTCCCTTACTAAAAAGCTTATTCATCAGATATACTTAAGACAGAGGCCCTGAAAGGACAAAGATAGAGAGAGTGTTTCTGTGTTAGCTGTGCGAATTTAGGCACTTAGGATATGTGGCTGCCTCACTGAGTATGAAAGCTGGCCATGATTTGAACAGGATAAGATGTCTAATTGGATTCTATGAATCTAGATAAGCATCAATTGAATTCACCCGCGTAATAAATAGGTGAACTGGTCTATGGAGCATGTTTATATTGCAGAGATTTCCATTTTTTCTCTGTCATAGGTTGGCTTACTAAGCAACTTCATAAGTCTATAGCAAATGGTGAGTATTAATTATAAATTTCCTAAAGAGGGTATAATGGACAGAATTCGTAACCAAGAAGTTGTAAAGGGCGATAATGCAATAAAAAGTGAATTACATAATGAGTTATTGCAACCAAGTAGTTCTGAGATATATTTTAATAATATAAAGAAAGAGCATATATATGCTGCTCTCCATGTTTTAGATACTGAATTAGAAAAAAATGAAAATAATCTAAAAAATGCATCTTTAGAAAAGCACCAAATTTTATATAAAAAAAATATAAGTAGATGTGAGCAATCTATAAGAAAGATAGAATCTTTACATGATCATTTTGATTCAAATGAAGAGCATGCAAAAATGCTGTGGTTACAGATGATAGCACATGATAGTCACTCTCGCTTCCAAGAGGTTAATACTCTTGCTGTTAATGCTATTGGTAAAGCTATTAGCAATGAAAGGAGGCTGATGGATAAAGGAAGACGTTTGCTTGAAGAAGAGACGTCCCCTTATGAGGATACAACTAACGCATATAAAAATCGCTATATTTCAGAACATAAAGACATAAATCATGCGAATGAAATTTTACCTCCTGATGTGCCAAAGAGCTTGGTAAAAGGAAATCCAAAAGATTACATCTATATGGAGACGTGGGGTTACACATATATGAATGATAAAAGTATCCGCTCCTCAGAACCTTTCTACGAGAACATTTTTAATCCAAAAGAAGGTATTATCATAGGTAGAAGTAATTACAAGGATGTAGATACTAAATGGAAAGGAGGGAAAGGAAGTAAACCTCTCTACAATACAGAGATTCTATGGAATCAATATATTCATGCTGCAAAAAAAATAGCTTATAGAGAAGAAAGTGCTAGAGATGAAGATTTTAAGGTAGCAGATTTTAGGCATAAATATTTTGATCTAAAAGAATACATAGGTTGTGAAGTTACTGAACCAGATACTGTAGCATTTCTTTCCTCTTATATAGATGAAAATGATACAAAAATATTTACAAAAGATAGTGATACGTATTATGCTATACTAGGAACTAAAATAGGAAGCAGAATAGTACGCTTATTAAAAGATCATAAAGAAGATTTTGGGGACAAGATAATTTCCGACATCGAAGTAAAGAGAGCTAAATCAGGGCCCGATGAATCTGACAGTCTGGCTTATATAAGGTATCGCCTGGAGGATCGTTGAGGCTAGTAGAAAAAAGACAATGATACAGAGCAAAGTATATGACTCGTAGCACATCCACCAATGTGCATTCATATGAGGTGACTAAAGGGGTTACTCAGTAGATCATGCTTTAAACAGGAATAGCATTCTGAAAATTGCTCTTCCTCCAAAAACAGGCACTTGGAGAGGTGCCTAAAGTGGCACAGGTGTCTTTTCTGCCCAAATCTGATATCACCTTTGACATCAGAGACGTTTGACAAAGGTTTACAATCGTGCACTCTCATGGACTTTCAAAGCAGATTTCCGAGCACAGAACCCCATGTAGAGCTTGCTTGTCTCATCCTAGTGGTGTATTGAAGCAATACACCACTGATCATTCGAATTGAGACGATACACCACTGATTATCCTCCGCGTCGAGACGATACAGGACTGATTATCTTTGGTGATGAGGATGTAGTTTCAAGGGTATTTCTTCTTGTTGCCTGAGTTGATGGGTTAGCGCTAGGCTGTACGACATTAAAAGAATCTACGATCCCTGGTGTTCGAGCGAAAGGTTGCTGGGGCGCGGCAAGGACTGTAACGCCAGAGCCCTGAGCGTTTGCACCTTTAGGCTTGTCGAACATACTAATTGTAGTGACGGTTGAGTTGCTAGTGATTGGCTCCAGGACAGCTTGACCGACCTTTCCATCGTCGCAACCAGTTACGGTCGTTGACTGGAAATCGGGAAGCTTAAGGAATGAATTAGATGCCGCATTGAGAGGTCGTTCAACAATACATTCAACACTAGCACCATCGCTGACAACTGGAATGCGATTTGGTCGTGGGCCAACAATGCGAATGGGAGTACCATCCTTAGTCGCACCTTGGTCAGTTACACGAATGGTATGCGATTCGCCTGTTGTCTGATTTTTGATGTAGAATAGGTCAGTGTTGTCGTCATGAAGATTTGATTGCATATAGATGTAGAAAACGTCTCCAACATGTACTCCTTGAGTAAATCGGATCGTCTGTGATACAAGAGCATCAGCAATCTCCCACCATGCATCATTACATTGTACACCGCGCTGACAGTTAGTACCAATACAGTTATCGTCAAGACAAGCATCTATTCCTGCTTGAACTAGTACAGCTTTTTGCGATCCTTGAGTTGGATTATTTGGACTAATAGCGCTTGGGTCCCCGCCCAGACCGCACCATACGCTTACATCTCCTCGTGTAGTAATCTTTGGTACCGTCGCAGTACATTGTGATTTCCTAAATGTGCCTATTGGGCCAGCAGCTTCAAGGCCTGACCAGTTACTACTGAAGATGGAAGGGATTGCTTGGGCTGCCGCATATGTGCTAGGTATTGGGGTAATCGATAAACCTAGCAGTGAGAACAGCAATACAATAGTATAGTACAAGAATTTCATATTCTTGGCGATTCGATTTAACTGTATCATGGATCTCCTCCATAACAAAGTTGTAAAAGGTCAGTGCAGAAGATGTGGCGGAAAGATCCTGTTGACTGACAGTTAGCTCAAAACTTCTGCTTAAATTGAAGTCAAAAGTTCAAACTCTCATTAGCCAGTACTGTTGTACTGATATGAGAAACTCTATCCGATTTAATCTCAAATCGCGTTCAGATGGCAGCTTCATCGATAGCGGTTCTAGTGACTCGGAATGAGTCTGAGAAGGCGAATTGGGATTACGACCTAAGCGTAACAAATGTAGAGGTAATTTTCCAGGGGGAAAGAGGGACAGTTTTCTACATATAAAAGAGTTTGCCATCTTCCTATCAGAAATTTTTGGTAGCCGAAAGTCACTCTACGCTTTTGTGGGGCGCTTCCTAATGCAAAACCACTTGACGTGTTAGGCGTTGCTCCACTAAAATTCCTCGCGTCGGGGGTATGGGGAGAAAGGTCAGGTTTTCCTCATTCCATCGATCCACCGAAGGATACTACATGAGAAAGAGCCATGTGTAATGACACAGAAAATAGCCTATCTTGACTGCCACTCGGGGGTCAGTGGTGACATGCTGCTGGGAGCATTTCTGGATGTTGGTTTCTCGCTGGAAACACTCAAGCAGGCCATTACAGCGTTACCGATAGAGGGATACAAGCTCAAAGTAGATCCCTTTACAGACCATGGTATCACTGGTTCGCGCTTTGAGGTCTTGCTTGCTGAGCAGGAACAGCCGGCACGCAGTTTCACAACTATTGCTGCACTACTTCAATCTTCGTCCCTACCAAAAACAGTAATTGATGGGGCTATTGCCATCTTCCATACATTAGGTGAGGCGGAAGCTGCAATTCATGGTGTCTCTCTTGATGAGATTCATTTTCATGAAGTTGGTGCTATTGATGCTATTGTGGATATCGTAGGTGCTGTGATTGCTATTGAGACACTAGGTATCACAAAATTATATGCTTCGCCATTGCCATTGACACGTGGTCACTTACATATGGCTCACGGATTGATGCCTATCCCAGCTCCAGCAACGTTAGAGATTCTCAGCCAAGTCAAAGCTCCCTGGTTCCCCTGTCCGCTCGAAGAAGAATTGGTAACGCCGACGGGAGCTGCAATTCTGGCAACGTTGGCTCATTTCGAAACTCCAGCCATTGCTATCGAACGGGTTGGCTATGGTTTTGGCAGGAAACGTCTCATCTGGCCTAACTGTCTGCGTGCTTGTATTGGCGAAGCTTATGGGTATATTAAAGCCAAAAATATTGAGTGTAGTGAAGCTCATCACCATCATAAGCTTCACTACAGTTCTACTCATAGATCAAGTTAGGTACTTCTCAGCGAGAATGGATGCACCCGCTGAGATAGAGAAGCGTCTTGTGGTAGGGTGGATAATCAGTTTACTCCACCCTACTATTGATTGGTTTAACCGTGAGTGCGGAAGATTTTCACACGGCGATAGGGCTCTTTCCCACGGCTGCGTGAGAGCAAGTTATAGCGAGTTGCCATTTGATGTTGTAGACGCCGGATATGTGCATTTGCAGGAGGCAGTTCTGCTGTCGTTAGGCCTTTATTTAAGACCTGATGGATAGCATCCTCTGTCTCCAGTAGTGCCTGCTTGGTTGGATCATCCAACGCAAAATCCTTATTGCCATCATTACTGCCAATTTCATTAGTGACAGAAGTGGCCGGGATTTCAGGAATATCGAAGATGCGTGCCAGAGCTTGTTGCATCTGAGCAATAGTATTATTCTTCAGAATAATAATTAATTTGTGTGTTTTCTCCGCTTGCTGCAATTGATCAGGTTGGCGACGATAGTAGTTTTTGAGCGTGATCACAGCATCAGCATCTCGCTCGTTGTTTGTCACAATCACAGGCACGCGCAACTGGCGAGCTGATTCAGCTAGACGATCGCGGTTGACCCCGAATGGATACAGACGTAGTGTCTTGAGGGTTGGCATTTCCGTCACAGGTCTGGCTGCCTGATAGATACCCTCGGTTATGGGGGTGATAGGCTGGCCGGAGGCAACGAGCGCGGTTCCTGCAGGACCTGTTCCGGTAGGTGCTAATGCTTGGACTGTTGGAACGAATTGGGCAGAAGACTGATTGCGACTACGCAGATGATCATCGTGTATATTCGTATTACGCATCTCATTATCGCGTATCTGCCGGTTGCGTGGACTAGACGAATTGACCTGGCGCAGATTATCTGCCCTACCTCGCTCTGAGCGACCGAACATATTTGTGGTCAAACCTTGTTGACGCCCAATACCCAAGCTACCTGAACCCCAAGTTGGTACTTCCATACCGCCTGTAGCAACGCGACGGCAGGAAAGCTCACCAGTTTCTTCATTGCGTGTGCGCTCTTCAGCAGTGACAGGCAAACCACGCAGCATACTGTCCACAGTATCGGCTACATCGCGATGCACTATGACTTCTTCCCAACTTTGCTGTTCAACCACAACCTCAAAGGTGGGAGGCGCTTTACGCTCCAGAATACTTTTTTGAGTATGACGGCGGCGTGCTTCTTCATCACCCAGTGTGACAGTTTGAATGCCACCAACCAAGTCTGAAAGTGTTGGGTTCATCAGCAAATTGCCAAGTGAGTTGCCGTGAGCTGTTGCAACCAGTTGCACACCACGTTCTGCAATTGTGCGTGCCGCTGCTGCTTCCAACTCAGTACCAATCTCATCGATAACAATGACTTGTGGCATATGGTTTTCCACTGCCTCAATCATCACAGCGTGCTGTTCTGCCGTACGTGCTACCTGCATACGACGTGCACGGCCAATACCAGGATGGGGAATATCACCATCTCCAGCAATCTCGTTGGAGGTATCAACAACAACTACCCGTTTATTAGCCTCATCTGCAAGCACACGAGCAATTTCGCGCAGCAGGGTGGTTTTACCTACACCTGGACGTCCAAGAATTAAAATGGATTGGCCCTGTTCGACAATATCACGGATCAAGGCAATACTGCCAAGCACCGCTCGACCAATACGGCAGGTTAAGCCGACGACTTTCCCTTTACGGTTGCGCATAGCGCTGATACGGTGGAGTGTCCGCTCAATACCTGCGCGATTATCGTCGCCGAATTCCCCAATACGTTCAACTACATACTCCAGATCGGCGTCGGTCACTGGTGACTTACTAAGGATCACCTCCCCTTCTGGGAAACGGCCCTCGGCAAGACGTCCAAGGTCCAGTACGATCTCCAGCAGTTCGCTTCGGTTCTCGAGCCGATTGACCGCATCGTGGATGTCTGGCGGTAATGAAGCCAGCAGAGCCTCCAGATCGTCAGTGATCACATGTTGCATAGGCAGTTTTATCACCTCATAATTTTTTGGCGAGAATTGACCGTCCCCAGGCCCTTCAAGCCGTAGACCGCTCCTCGTTGCTCTAGTAGGGGGACTGTGCTCTGCCTCGTAGCTAGTAAGGCTACGTTTCGCACCAGCAGTACCTTGGTAGAGGTCTGCTCGAATCCACTATTACGTAGGGCGGTAATAACAAAAGAATCGTACTCTCGCACCAGGCAATAAATGCGGCGTACGCTTGCCTCCAAGAGTCTGCTGATGCCGAAACGCACAAGTGGTTCGGCTAATTCTGCATGCTCATGGTGGACAAATAATGAGATGCGATGGGGTACTGAGCCATGGCCTCGACAGAGACGCATCCAAGCTCCTAAACGAACCCCAACATCACATATATAATTCTCATTACCCTTCGTCAAAATGGAGGGGAGAGATTGTAGTGATCCAACATAGAGCTTGGCGAACTCCTCACAATTTTCTATTTGCTCAGCTGCCAGAACGCGCTGTGGGGTAACAGAGCGATAGAGTTGATAGAGTCCCCAGGCATAGTGACGGTTCCACCAGCGTAACGAAGAAAGCTCGGGAGTGGCCTGCGCACGTTTGGGTCCTGCAATCGAACGATCGGGATCAAAAACGTAGGTCAATTCGCGAGCATAGCGCTGAAATCCGCTGCGTTGAAAAAGCTCTAATTCTGGAATGCCATTTTCTACTCTAGCAAGAATGCGTAGGATGCCATGGATAGCTGCCATCTCTAGGGTATAGTCTAGCAAAGCTGTGAGGACCTCTTCACTAGAGAGATGATTATTAGTCATCGAAGCTAGGTAAGAGAGGTCCCAGGTGATATGAGCAGGCCGTTCGCGTACCTGGGCAAAGCCTAGAATATGCCAGCGATCTTCGCAAATCCATGTACGGGCAGCGGGATGTAATGGGAGAATATTGCGTAGAATAGGAGGAGGAAGAACATTCTCCACCGATTCCAGCCAACACACAAAGTTAGCTAGCTCGTGTTGCTTGCTGCGAGCTTTGTCAATGGCATAGATGATTCCCGGTAGATCAACGTATAATACCGGTCGTATCATCCAGTACTCCTGCATCGTATAGGGACATTACTGGACACCCGTGGGTGGTCCCTAACTGATGACGCTCTGCACTATGCGGAGAAAGTATTGGTGAAAACGTGGATCTCCAGCCACCTCAGGGTGAAACGCAGTACCTAACAGGGTTCCTTCACGGACAGCAACGATGGTTCCATCGTCGAGCGTTGCCAGCACTTTCACCTCTGGGCCAACCGCTTCTACGGAAGGGCCGCGGATGAAGAATGCGTGGAATGGTGCTTCTCCCAATTCTGGCACTACTAGATCAGCTTCAAAACTTTCCCGCTGACTGCCAAACGCATTACGGCGGACTCGAATGTTCATGCTGGCTAACAAAGGTTGACCAGCAAGCGCATTATCCGTCTCCTTGGCTAACAGGATTAAGCCTGCACATGTTCCCCAAACGGGAACTCCCTCCAGAATTTTTTGTTGGAGTGTATCCCGGAGGCCATACGTGACCATCAATTTGCCGATGGTTGTACTTTCACCACCTGGAATTATTATACCATGAATTTCTTTCAAATGCTCGGGGAGTCGGATCGCAATGCCATTGACTCCCAAACTTGCTAGCATTTTTAGATGGGCTTCAAAATCACCCTGTAATGCTAATACGCCTATACGTGGCGCAGAGTTGTATTTTTCCATGCCTTCTCTTATTACCAGCCTCGACGAGCCATCAATTCTTGCTCCGGCAAGGTATCTAAGTTGATCCCAACCATGGGTTCGCCCAAGTTTTTAGATACTTCTGCCAAAATACCTGGGTCCTGGTAATGGGTTGTGGCACGCACGATGGCCTTGGCGCGTGCTAGGGGATTGCCCGATTTGAAAATGCCGGAACCGACGAAGATACCTTCTGCACCTAGTCGCATCATGAGTGCAGCATCGGCAGGAGTAGCGACACCACCGGCTGAGAAGTTGACCACGGGCAGCTTGCCTGTGCGTGCAATTTCGCGAACTAGTTCGTAAGGTGCACCCAGATTCTTTGCCTCAGTCATCAATTCTTCTTCTGGAACTGTCTGTAGATGTCGGATACCATCCATAATAGCTCGCATATGGCGTACTGCTTCCACAATATTGCCTGTGCCTGCTTCACCCTTAGTGCGCATCATAGCGGCACCCTCACCGATACGACGCAAGGCTTCGCCCAGATCACGTGCACCGCAGACAAAGGGGACAGAGAATAGGTGCTTATTGACATGGAAGCGTTCATCAGCAGGTGTGAGCACTTCAGATTCATCGATACAGTCTACGCCGATCGCTTGTAGAATTTCAGCCTCGACAAAGTGACCAATGCGACACTTAGCCATGACGGGAATGGTAACTGCTTCTTTGATCTGGATGATCAGCTCGGGATCGCTCATCCGTGCAACGCCACCCTGAGCGCGAATATCGGCCGGCACACGCTCCAGAGCCATCACTGCGGATGCTCCGGCATCTTCAGCAATTTTGGCTTGTTCTGCATTGACAACGTCACAGATGACGCCACCTTTAAGCATTTCTGGAAAACTACGCTTGACTTGAACGGTTGCAGTCTGCTTCTCCATAACTGTTTATCTGCCTTTCAAAATACATCTATTGCGTATTCTTTCATTCACATATTTTGACTATTAGATCTCTTCCTTGCACGCGTATCTACTTGTGTGGTGGATCTTTTCTCTGACTAGAATTTTACCACATGGTAGAGCGGGCGGGCTACCACTAATTGCTTGATGGCTGTGATGTCAATCTTTGAGCAAATTCAAGCTCAGGCGTAGAGCGGTATCAACGCGGCGCATCTCTTCTTCGCTAATCGAGCCACGTCGACGCAGGAGACGAGTTTTTTCAATGGTTAGCAGTTGTTCACATTTCACATCGGTGTCATAGGCTAAACCATTTTCTGGAGAAGCAGAAATTCGCACATGTAGAGGTAACTCTCGTTCTGTACGGCTCATCGAAGCGACAATCGTTAGAGGGTATGAAGGGGAAGCATTACCTCGGTCATTCTGAATAATTAAAGCCGGGCGTGTCCCTTGCTGTTCAGCACCACGACCGGGAGACCAATTCACATCCCAGATCTCTCCCCGCCGAGGACTTGGGATATTCGCATACGCATCCTGTTGTTTCTGGCTGGGCAATATTTGCCTGGCCTCATTGCTCATGCAAACATACCTGCACGCCCAACTTCAAAAAAGAAACGGGCCTCTTCAAGAGTTTCTGGGAGTGATCCAAGGTAGGCGTATGCTTCATCGAGAGAGGTGTTGAGGGAAGAGAGTTCGCGTTCGCGCTTCTGAAGAATTGCTGACTTTAATTGCTGATAATTATCCTGTCGCATCAGGTCCATAATAGTTTCAACAACGTCTCCTAGTGAAGAGTCAAGCTCGACTGCTAGAGCTTTGAGTTCTTTGTGTTGAGTTGAGGGTATCTGGATGGATTTGCGAACTAGGTTCTCATAACGGGAAAGGTCTGTATGCACAACAGCCATGAAGTTGCCTCCTAGTCATAACACAACATGCCGCTATCTCTTCTTATTGTAATGGGCTAGCTGGTAATTGTCAATGAAGATACAATGAGGAAAAAGAGAGTCTCTCATTTCTCAGAAGACCCCTGTCCAGTGCGTAGGGCAAAGAGCAGTCCAAAAGAAACGGCTAGTAAGACGACTGCAATGGCAATGGCTTTGTCTAGGTCCGTTTCAGAGGCAATGTATACAGCTGTAGGGAGAGTCTGTGTAAGACCAGGAAAATTACCTGCAAAGGTGATTGTCGCTCCAAATTCGCCCAGAGCACGTGCCCATGACAAGCCCATGCCTGAAAGTAAGGCTGGGCGAATAAGGGGCAATACCACGCGACGGAAGGTATAGAATGGAGATGCACGCAAGGTATAGGCAGCCAGCTCGTAACGACGATCGAACTGCTCTAATCCGGCTTTGACACTATTGATAAAGAATGGGGCTGCTACAAATGTCTGTGCCATCACTACTGCCGCTGTCGTAAAGGGAATAGTGATACCTAGCAGGTTAAGATAATGGCTGAGCAAGCCCATTCGTCCAAATGTCAATAGGAGGGCAATACCTGCCACCACGGGAGGTAAGACTGTTGGCAATGTTACCAGTGTCTCAAGTAGCTTGCGACCAGGGAAGCGGCCTCGTGCCAATATGTAGGCTACAGGCAGGCCAAAGATGACCGTCACGGACAAACTAAGAAATGTTGTAAGAAGGCTCAGTTGCAGTGCTTGTAAGACATCTGGTTGTAATAGTTCATTCCAGATAACTTTTGGCGAAGTATCTAGCACTAGGGAGATCAATGGAATGCCTAAGAAGAGGAAGAAGAGACTGGTCAGTATACTGACAAATATTCTGACCAGCCAGTTTTGCTTTATGTGAATCATTTGCTCACTGTAAGAAAGTGATACTTCGCTAATACAGCCTGCCCGTCTGAGGAGAGGATATAGTGAACGAAAGTCTGTGCCTCGTCGGCATTGGCTGTATGTTTAGTAATTGCAATAGGATATTCGGCAATCACATTAAAATTATCCGGAATATCGATGACTGACACTTTATTTGCAGTTGCTGGAGTTACATCAGTTTGATAAACAATACCAGCATCAGCCTCACCTAATTGCACTTTCTGAACCACGGCTTCTACATTTGTTTCTCGCGAGACAATATTAGTCTTGACACTGTTTTCATAAGCTGAACCGTAGCCAGGAGACTTGCCCAGATTATCTAGAATTTGCAAGCTGTATTGTCCTGCTGGCACTGAGGAATCGGCCACATCGATCTTTACCCCTTTATTCGCCAGATCCTTCAGAGTATAGATTTTGGCTGGATTGTCCCTGGGAACAATTACTATTAGCTTATTCTTAGCAAATATCTGGCTAGTTCCAACCAGCCCTGAGTCACTAGCTTTCTGCATATGTAACTGATCAGCAGAGGCGAAAACGTCAGCAGGAGCGCCATTTGCCAGTTGATTTTCAAGGATTTGTGAACCATCGAAATTATAAGAAATAGTGACACTAGTATGGGCAGCCTCGTACTTTGATTTTATCTCAGTAAAAGAAGCTTTGAGCGAAGAAGCTGCAAAAATCTTTAAGGTGACTGGAGGCCTAGTGGGCGTAGAGACGGTCCCACAGGCAGTAAAGAGTAGACCGATAGCAGAAAAAAGAAGTAACGTGCATCGTAGATGCTTCAAGAAAGACCTCCTGATCGATGAAATTCAGTATGTTTCCGTCTGCTAAATGTTTAGGACTGAAACATTCAAATTATATCACTGATCCAGCAGAGTTTATCAAAGGTTGTTTTCGCTCTATATTTAGAAAAAAAAATTGCCTATTCCAAAAATCCATGCTGCTAAAAAATTGCTCTACTGCTAGAGGAAAGATTGCCTACTGGTGAGGAATAGAATTCTGAACAGATTTTCATATATTCCATCAAAACAAGAGAGAGATCTTGAAGTCCCCGCAGTTTTATGAGAAACGGATGAAATTAAACAAGATAGTATGAATAATATTACATCAAGAAACTTGAAATTGTGATTGTTACATTTTAATATGTTGATCGTTGATTACCATAGAATATACTTTTCAAATTAAACTTTTCTTATTTTATTTGCAATACTAGGGGAGATTGGAGGGTGTGTTGTGCGAATATTATTTGTTACTCCGTATCCAGCCTCGCGTATTCGTGCACGTTCGTATGGTTTTATTACTCAGCTGGCCAAACAGCATTCTGTGGAATTGCTTGCTTTATGTGCAAACAAACGAGAGATGTCTGACATACAAGCGCTACAAGATAGAGGAATTATCGCAAATGCAATATATGAACCACATATCATACGCTATATGCGTGGCCTCACAGCGCTGACTTCAAGGTTACCATTGCAGGTTGCCTTTGATGCCTCTGCTCGCTTACGCAGAGCAATTGATATTCATCTTCTTCATGGTCAATTTGATTTGCTGCATGTTGAGCTGATACGCGTATTAGGAGCTTTACCTAGTATCTTGCCTGTACCTGTAGTTTGGGATGCAGTTGATTGCATAAGCCAGCTTTATAAACAGGGAGGGCAAGTGGGCATTACACCTATGTTGCGCATCATTGGTGCAGGCGAAGGACGGCGAGTACGGGCTTATGAGCAGGTACAGTTGCAACGTTTCCGCCATGTATTGGTTACAGCGGAACGTGATCGGCAAGCCTTACTAGCAATTGCTCAAGCCAGTAAGGCAGGGATGTCTGGACAAACAACTGCTGAAATTACTGTAATACCTCTTGGGATCGATCAGCAATATTTCCAAGTTTATGATGGGGTGCGGCGACCGGAGACACTCATTTTTTCTGGCAAAATGAGTTTTCATGCCAATATCGCTGGTGTGTCCTATTTGGTCAAGCGCATTCTTCCGCTGATCTGGCAAAAGCGTCCTACGGTCAAACTCATCATTGCTGGTGGTGATCCACCAGCGGCGGTACGTCGTTTTGCCACAGATCCGCGCATTGAGGTCACTGGTTACCTTCCCGATCTGCGGTCAGCTATTGCACGGGCACAAATAGCGGTCTGTCCATTACCCTATGCAGTCGGCATGCAGTATAAGGTACTTGAAGCTATGGCATTAGGAACACCTGTTGTAGCTAGTACGCCAGCTGTGGCAGGATTACAGGCAATCGCAGGTCGTGACTTGCTGGTTGCTGATGAGCCAGCTGATTTTGCGGCAGCGGTGCTCAATTTGCTAGAAAATCAGAACCAATGGCATCGCCTTGCAGCTCATGGAGTTGCTTATATCAAAGCATATCATCATTTCGATGTTATTATACAACAGCTTACAGATATTTATGCACAAGCATTAGAAAAATAAAAAAGGAGTAAATATGGAATTTTTAAGTGATACAAGAAAAGAAGGTATGGTAACAATCACTCAGGTAACCTTTTGCCCACTACCAACAGAGCTGAAGCAGGCTCAAGGTGAAGATGAAGCTTCGTTTCTTCAATCACAAACGTACTACATCACCAAACGATGTCTAGATATCTGTGTAGCTCTCATTGGATTGGCTCTTTTGGCCATGCTTTTGCCTATCCTGGGATTACTGATCTTCTTAGAAGACCATCATACCATCATCTATAAGCAGCAACGGGTTGGTTTACATGGTCGTCTATTCACAACATATAAATTGCGCACGATGGTTATGGATGCTGACGACTATCTAGCTCGGCATCCTGAGTTGCAAGAAGCATGGAAACAAAAAGGTAAGCTGTCACAAGATCCTCGCATTACACGCATTGGGCGATTTTTGCGGCGTACTAGTCTAGATGAATTCCCACAATTCTGGAATGTCTTGCGAGGTGAGATGACCCTTGTTGGACCAAGGGCGATCCAACCTTTAGAATTGGTAGCCTTTGGTGAACTGAGTCAATTGCGTCTGAAAGTCAAACCCGGTTTGACGGGACTTTGGCAAGTCAGCGGTCGTTCATGTACTACATATCAACAGCGCTGTATACTTGATTGCATTTATGCAAATGAGTGCTCTTTATGGGCAGATATGCTCATACTTATTAAAACTATTCCAGCAGTTTTATATGCTAGGGGAGCTTATTAGTTGGAGGGAAATGGTGTTATGCACATACAAGATACTCTACGTCATTATGCTCAAATTATTTGTAATCATTTGACTTTAATTATTTTGGGTATTTTGTTTAGTAGCACAATCACATTCGTTATTAGTCTATTTATACCGCCTGTTTATCAGGTCAGTGCTTTAGTGAAAGTCGATAGTGTCTCGACGACAACTGCTACGGGATCAGGCAATGATGTCTTCAGTGCACAGGCCCAGGCAGTGAGCTACGCTCTTCTCGTTACTAGTCCCGAGGTATTGCAAGATGCAGCTAGGAAACTGCCGGGAATAACTGTAGACCAGTTGAAGAAGGTAGTCAGTGACTCTCCAGTAGATAACACCGAATTGATCGAAGTTCGAGCTAATGATCAGAGTCCGGAGAAGGCGGCTGATATTGCTAATACCGTAGCGGCAACCTTTGTACAGTTTCAAGAGACACAAGAGAGAATGCGTCTTCAGAATGCAGCAGACCGACTCTCACAAAATATGATACAGGCTAAAATGAATATTGACACGGCTCAAAAGCAGTTATTGGCATTACAGAATAAGCACGCAGCAGAAGATAGTATCGCGCAGCAACAGGGTCAGCTTGCTACCTATCAATCGACCTACAATGCTTTGTTGAGCAATAATGAACAGTTACAGACTCAGATGCAACAAACGGATCGCATGCTAAGTATTGCTCAACGCGCTATACCACCAGATAAACCTACTAGTCCTCAGATTATACTGAATACTGTTCTTGCTGCTAGTATGACTATGCTTCTTATGATAACACTGGTGCTATTGCAGGACTGGCTGGATGTGACTATCAAGACTGTTGATGATGTGGTTCAACTAGCTGGATTAGAACCATTAGGGAGTATCCCTTTGGGTACCTCCACTACCGAGTGCTATCCTGGATCAGAACATACTGATGAGGTAAAAGATGCCTATAGCATGCTAGGAAGACCTTTTCAGATTCTCAGTCAAGGCAAACGTGCCGTCCTGGTAACTAGTCCTCGCTCAAAATCTGGCACGACAACTGCCGCGACATATCTAGCGCTCTCGCTTGCAAAGTCAGGAATACGTGTATTACTTGTGGATGCCAATGTGCGTCGTCCCTCACTGCATAATCTCTCGCTCTGTCCTGAGACAGATGGTCCAGTAAAAAGCCTGTATGATATGGCTTCTTGGAGCGAATCATCTATCCCGCTACCGCACTTATGGCTCAATCAATGGAAAACGGCCATACCTAATCTTTGGCTACTGCCAGCTGGTCCTCTTGGACAAACTCCTCCCCCATCATTACTGCATGAGCCTGCTCTGAGCCGATTAATGGACCGCTTATTGGGTCGCATGTTAGATACATCAGAGCTATTACAATCCAGACTGGTGGATATGATCATCTTTGATAGTGCGGCATTAGATCAAGGAACTGATGCGTATCTGCTTTCTGCTATTGCCGATGCTACTGTGCTTGTTGTTGAGGCGGGTAAGGAACACAAAGATACGTTGCATCAGCTTAGTATCATCTTTCAGCGGTTTGGAGCACCAATATTGGGAGTAGTGGTCAATCGGCAGCGAAAGCAACATCGAAGCTACTTCTATGTATCACACCGAGTCTCCACAGAAGGAAAAATTGTGGTATCTTCAGCAATTGATGATAACGCTTTTGTAACAGTTTCGCAAGATAACAGTGGAAGTATCTCACGGTGGATAAATAGTGAAGGGAAAGAGCGAATCTCTGTCAAAAAAGGTTTGACATTGAAATCATTATCAGATAAAGATAATGACTGTATTATATATAATAGTGATGATAAAGTGCAAGAGCGTATAAGTCTCAGAGGGTTCGGTGGATCAGCCAAGATTGAAAATGAGTTACCAGAAACGCCAATGCCTTTGCCATCTGTTTACTCAGATCTGTCAGCTAATATAGTCAATAACCAGACTGATGAAGTGCAAGAAGATGCTTCTGGCAGGCAGCAATTTGCTCCTCTTTTGCGCTTTGGAAGAGCAATGACTCAGCGTGGAGAGAATGGGAGTACTCCTGAGGTGTAGATACTATAATCTAAGGAAATAGATGTGATAGTTGCTTGTATACATTCAGGAGTTGACAATGAGATTACATATAGAAAAGCCTATTAATTCCTGGCAATTATCATTGTTAGGAGGACAACTGAAATGGCAGAAATTAACATTTCTTGTATTTAGCACATTATTGTTGCTAGTAAGCCTTGGCTGTGCATTAATGCCATCGCCATTTGTAGTGATAGGTTGCTTTGGAGTACTAACCATCAGTGTGGTCGCAATACTGCGACCACGTTTTGCCCTGTTGCTCCTTTTTATGGGTGCTGGTTTGCCAAGCATAACCTTCGCACTTCCAGGGCATAATATGCATTTGGTTGAACCGATCATCATACTGCTTTTCCTGATAATAATAGTACAACGGCCATATGCACGTTTTAGTATGCCCCATCTACTAGGACTGCTCTTTATAGTATTAGCAATCATCTCATTTGTGCATGTGCCGGAATTGGCAAGCGGCTCTAGTTCCTATGGTGCAGATAAGCGGTTGGTGGCTTTACTAATTATCTTTGCTGCTCTCTTCGCTGGTACCTGGTTAGCAAATACTGTAGAGGATGGGGTTGCCTTTCTGATAGCTATATTGCTGGTCAGCATGCCATTGTACTGTGTGGGGTTAGCGCAGGCAATGGGGATACATCTTTCCCCACTATTAGAATCGCTAAATGCATATAATTCACAAATGACCCAAGGACGATTATGGGGACCTTTCTCTTGGTCAGTCAGTTTTGGGATGTATTTGGTCAATCTTCTAGCTGTGGCCATGGTTTGCTGGCTACAGGGAATACGTCGTAGCCAGAGGATGATAGGTTTTGTGATGACAGTTGCTACGATACTAGAAATCGCTGGCAGCGGCACACGCAGTGCCACGTTTGCGGCCATTGTAGCGATCATCATCGCCTGTTTGGTTAGTAAGCGAGGCAAAATACTCAGTCTCTGTTTCCTATTGGCAGGTATCATGGGTATTGCTTTTTTCAATAAGATAGTCCTGCTCTTCAGTCATGATGCATCCTCGACGGATAATCGTGTGCTCCTATGGAATGAAGCGATCAGACTTATTATTGCCCATCCATGGCTTGGCATTGGTTTACAGCAATTTCATTTCTACTATGCTCAGCTTATCGTTGGCAAAGCAACTGAGCTAGATCCAATAGGTATTCACCCACATGAACAGTATCTTGAGTGGGCGGTAGAGAGTGGAATTCTCTGGTCTATGGTAGGAGTACTCTTACTGCTTAGCATCATGATAGCTTGTTGGAGAGCATATCATACTGTCTCAAATAAACACAGAAGTGTCCTCCTGGTTGTCTTTCTTGCAATGCTGGGCAATTGCATCATAGGCTTTGTCGATGTGCCATTGGATCAGTTAGAAGGAGCAACCTTTCTCTTTGCACTAGCCGGATTAGCTCTGGGGCTTGCTGGAAATGCTAGCCAGGAACAGCCGAGACAATTTTTATGGTCAGGAGCACGATGGCTCTTGCCTATAGATAGGCTAAAAAATAATTTTTATGCACAAAATGCAAGTATAGTAGCAAATACAACTAAGATGGCAAGAGCTGAAACCAAAGCTGATACAGCTGCGCTACATACAGAAATTGTACCAAATATTCAGAAGGCTAGTCACTCGGTTCTCATTCAATTGCTATCCTGGGGGATTGCTATTCCGCTGATCTTTCCAATGACGGCTTTGCTGACTCACTATCTTGGTCCAACGCAGTATGGCGAGTACAGCTTAACCTTTCCCTTTCTAACAGTCTTTGCCCTGTTGAGTGGAACTGGTATGGACCAGTTAATTATTCGCCAGCTCAGCCGCCAGCCACGTCGTGTCTGGAGCGAGACGTTGAGCTATGCTGTGGGAACGCGAGCTGTCTCTACGTTGCTCAGTACGGGTCTGGCTTTGATCACTGCATGGCTATTGCCAATTGGTTCCGAGCAACGCTCTCTGTTTGTGATAGGTGCTTTTTCGTTGTTCTTCAGCTTCTCTTTTAATGGCCTGAGGATTATCTATTCCCATGGGTTCAGAGCGGAGCAGAGAGTCGGGCTTCTTGCGCTGCTTGAGACCAGTAATCGCATGATCACTGCAGGCCTCATTGCCCTAATTGTCTGGCAGCGCTATCCGCTGCTGTGGGCTTATGGATTACTGGTCTATTCTGATTTTCCCATGTTTATAATACAGGCTAGATTAGCTAATAAGCGCTACATTATTCAGATACGTTTTAATCTGAAACGTTTCTGTGAACATATGTGGGGAAGTCTGCCACTACTGGGACACAGTGCTTTGACCCTATTGGCTTGGCAAATTGATATATGCATATTGATGGTGATCTCAGGGCCTGCCAGTGCGGGAATCTATGCCTTGGCTTCGCGTATTACTGATCCACTCATCTCAATGGCTTTTGCCTACGTTAATGGGTTCTATCCGTTGTTCTGTACTAGCTTTGATAAGGGACGAGAAAGCTTTGACCAAGTTTGTTATAAAGCAACACATCTGCTGGCTCTAGCCATTATTCCATTAGCAGTCTGTATAAGTACGCAAGCCAGCATGCTTGTAAACCTGTTGGGTGGACAACATTTTGCTGCTGCTACTGGTGCCGTGCAGTTGCTAATGTGGGCCATGGTGTTTACATTCTTCAACCAACTGGGGGAACGAGTATGTACGGCTGCAAATATAGAGCAGAGGGTGCCGATGGTGACCATTGTTTCAGCAACTGTCAATCTGGTACTCAACATAGTGCTAGTGCCATACTGGCAGATTCTGGGAGCAAGTCTGACGGCCCTGGTCAGCGAAGCTGTAGGATTGAGTCTCTTTGCTATGCAGCTTAGACGACATATCCATCTATGGCCAATCGCACGCATGCTATATCGAGTTCTCTTGAGCAATCTACCATCACTTATACTTTTGCTCTGGCTGCCCCATATTCCAGTTCTGTTGTCTCTGCCATTGGCCCTATTATTAACTGTTACTGGATATTTGGTAACACGCATACTCACTTTCAAGGATGTCAAGCGGATGTACCATCTTCTCTATATCAGATCAAGGGCTAGTAATAGTAAGAATGTCCCTAGCGATATACGACAATTGGAGGAACAGCAGTGGCATCTTGCTGACCGGACGACACTCATTTTGCCGAGAGTGCGAATCTAGAGCGGTAATTTTCAAAGTTGATTGTGAAATAATGCAAAATCTGGGGGTTACTCTTACACCTTTGAGTAAGTATTAAATAGAGATGAAAAGGAAAAATTAATTGAATATGTGATTTAGGAGGTATCATGCGCATCCTTTTTGACCTGCTGATTGCGGAGCAACAGTGTGGTAATGCTCTTATCTCCATCCGTGAAATGCTCAGTATAATCGTGAGTAGTTCTCAGGAGCACGAGTACATTCTAGTTACAGGACGGCCAAAAGACTACCGAAGGCAGGAAGATCTGCCAAACGTCCGTGTATACCCATTGAAGCTAGAGTCAAAGAATGGAGGCCTACTACAGCACCAGTTACAGTTTCCTCGTGTGCTGCGTCGCCTCAGACCGGATGTACTGCATGTGCCTGATGGCATGGCTCTTATTGGTTGGCATGGACCATTGATCATGAGCCTTCACGATACCTCATGGTTGGATGGGCAAGATCAATCCCAGTCTATCTCTGTTAAGTATCGGCGTTATCTATTCCAGGATAGCATGCAACGAGCTCATGCTATCCTCGTTACATCTGAACAGGCCTATACAACGTTGGTCTCAACATGGTCAATTGAAAGAGTGCGTGTCCAATTTATTACACAGAAATCAGATGGCAAGATCATCCCACAGGTCTATCAAGCTGTTTATCAAGGCAAGCCACTTAGTACGCTACTTACCAGCCATGCTCAACTTAATGGAAGTGATTTGTCACAAACAAGAAATCATCGGCCAAGTGTCAGCATCATTATTCCAGTTTCACGGCCTGTAATGGCGGAGCAGACATTGTATGCACTCGGCAAACAACAGTATGCAGGAAAGTATGAAACGATCATTGTTGGGCCAGCGGTAGAAGCTCTAGCGCGACGCTGGTCTGTCAAGGCAGTCAAGACAGCTCAGATCCAAAATCTTGGTTATGCTCGTAACCTCGGTGCTGCCCATGCTAGGGGCGATGTCTTGCTATTCCTAAATGACAATATTATAGTAGGAGAAGATTGGATTGCTAAAAATGTGCATGTACTTCAGCGACCTGGCGTAGGTGTCGTTGGAGCGCGCATAATTAGCAAGTCAGATGCCTTTTTTGCCCGTTGCCTCGATTTTACCAACTTTGGACATTACCAGCCAAGATATAAGTATAATGGCTCTGTTGCTTCCGCAAGCATGGGAGTGCATAAAGGACTCTTCCAACGCATAGGTGGCTTTGACCAAACGTTACGCTCTGGCGAAGATATCGATTTTTGCTACCGCATACAGAGGCAGAGCTATCACACCTGCTATCAACCAGA
>CBJMBI010000013.1:0-21311 GCA_966427955.1 uncultured Ktedonobacterales bacterium | reverse complement strand
AGCATACGGCGTGCAGGATCAAATGTTGTATCACGCAATTCCTTGGGATTCATCTCACCAAGACCTTTGAAGCGCTTGAACTCAAGCCCTTGAGCATCGGAATGTGCATTCAGGAACTGCAAACGGGCCTCATCATCCAACAGCCAAGTAACTTTACCCTTATACTTGACTGAATAGAGAGGCGGGCAGGCTATATACACATAGCCCTGCTCAATCAACGAACTAAACTCCTGGTGGAACAGTGTCAGCAAGAGGCATTGAATATGCAGGCCATCAACATCGGCATCAGTGGCAATGATCACACGATTGAACTTGAGACGACTGATATCAAAAGTATCACGCGTTCCGGTACCCAATACATTGATAATTGTACGGATCTCCTCGTTCTCAACAATGCTTTTTAAGTCTGCCTTAGCCACATTGAGCGGTTTACCTTTGAGCTTGAGGACCGCCTGAAATTCAGAAAAACGTCCCTGTCCAGCACTACCACCAGCTGAATCACCCTCAACAATGAAAAGTTCTGCACGCGTATTATCATTTGTATTACAGCGTAAGAACTTTTTAGAGAGTGTGGTATCAATCAACTCACCATTTTTCTTATTCCCAGCACGAGCCAGCTCCTCCACGAGTTGAGCCTCATTGCGAGCCTTTTGCATTTGTTGAATTTTCTTCAGCCACTCTTTCCCTGCATTACTGTTTTTCTCAAACCAATCCTTGAGTCCCTCATCCACTACCGAGCGTACAATACCTTCGACAGGAGCATTATTCAGACGATCTTTCGTCTGTCCTTGAAACTGCGGATTGGTCAGCTTGACTGAGATCACAATATTGAGTCCCTGCTGAATAACTTCTGGTTTGAAACCTTCTTTGTCACGATTCTTAATGATATTCCACTTAAGTGCATAATCATTGACTACCTTAGTCAGCGCGGCCTTGAAGCCTGTCTCATGTACCCCACCGTCACGTGTACGAACCGCATTTGCATAACTATACAGACAGACCTTGTAGCCAGTCGTCGGCTGGAGTGCTACTTCCACACGCACATCATCTTTCTCCTTGACGATACCAATGACATGCTTAAACAGCGGTGCGCTAGCCCCACCAATCGCCAAATCACGCACGTAGTCAGGAAGCCCATCCCGCGAGTAAAAGACGCGCTGAATCTGCTGATTCTCAGCATCATCCCATGCATCTAAGTGAAAAGTGACTCCTCTGTTGAGATAGCTTGCTGATTTCAAACGGCTCTCTAATACTTCTAATGGGTAGTACACATCTGGATCAAAGATCGAGCGATCATATAACCAGCGCAGCTGGGTGCCATGCAGCCTGCGATCACACGGTGTAATCTGATGGGGAAGTGCAGCACCACGGCTGAACGATTGGGTAAACTGCTGACCATCTTTCCAGATAGTCAGTTCTAGCGTTTCTGAGAGCGCATTAATCACCGTTGAACCAACCCCATGTAAACCACCCGCTGTTTTATACGCACCCTCAGAGAACTTTCCGCCAGAATGAGGCACAGTCAGAATAACTGTCGCTGCTGGAAGCAATTCACCTTGATAAAGCATAGGATCAAATGGCATGCCGCGCCCCTCATCACGAACCGTCACCCAACCCTGCTGATCAATATGGACCCAAATCTGCTTGCCATACCCTGCAACTGCCTCATCGACAGCATTATCAAGTGCCTCCCAGATGAGATGGACCAAGCCAGAGGTAGATGTTGAACCGATATACATCCCTGGCCGATGCCGAATAGCCGCTATGCCCTCAAGCACTTGAATATCTGCGGCTGAATAGCCATTTTTCTTGGCTCGTGTGGTTTGCTTTAGCTCTGATTGCTCTGTCTGAGTTATGGTTATCTCTTCTCTATTGGTATGTTCGTCTCTTTCTCTCTTAGCAAAGAGTGAAAGCTGCTCCTGGACGGCATTATACCCAGGAGGTGCTTTGGGGGAACGAGACATCTACTCTTCTACCTCTCTTTTCGAATGCTCTGGTTGCTTCTTCAGGATACAGCCTTTATTCTCGAAAGTCAAGCTGCCTTTAGACCAAAAGTTCCAACAAATACTCTTTTGTGTTCCAGTAAAAAGGCGACAATGCTTGCTTGATAGTTGATATATAGAACTATCAATCTGCATAAATTATAGACACCATGCTCCTCATATGATATGCTCAATCTATATGCAATAGAGGGAGGATAACGCATCCTGGTAATACAATGGGACGATGTGATAAAGCGGATATTTGTGACCAGGCCACAAGATTTTGTCAGAGCTTAAATTTCAGGAGAAACATGTGTTTAGGAAAAAAGTATTTTGGATTTGTGTTATAATATTGACAATTTCCGTTGTATTTGTGGCTTTGGCTTCTAATTTCCATAGCGAGATTGTTATCCAGCAACCTCGCCATATTGATGGCAATAGTGTAGAAGACGGGATTGATTTTCCTAAAATTAGTTTCCGCTCATGTTCAATAAGCCAAGAGGACATAAGCGGTCCGACCGACATTCAAGAAACAACTGGAAGTACAGTCCGGCTATCTCAAGAGCAAATTAGCCAGGGGAAGGTGCTCTTAATAATTGAGTCAGTTAACAACGAGATTCAGAGCTATGCAGAGCGAAATAGATTTTTTACTACAAAAAGTGAGATTTTCTATACTCGTGCATGGGTAGTATCTACTACCGAAGCACAACGGTTGGATCAATATGATATAGGAGAGATTCTGCCCGCTCGGTTGGTTGGTAAGCGGATTGCCTCTCTCATGTATCGAGAACTTAAAGACTTTAAGGATTGCAGCAAAGGATTTATTTCGGATGGCTTTGACAACTCTGTCATTACTATCAGGAAATGGTATCCGCTTCCTGAAAATATAATTTTATCAGATAAATAGTGTCAAACACTAGATCACTCAGGAATAGTTGTACCTTACTCGCGAGCTCATGGTCCTACAATGCCAGGGATACCGAGAAAAGGGGGCATTCTACCATGCAATCGATCACAGGCCAGTATGAATGTGTGCATAGTTCGGGTGTCGGCCTTGACTATTTTACATCGCGTGTTGACCGCCTCATCTTGCACTCGGATGGGCGCTTCGTCTTAACAGTGCAAAAACGTAGTCGTGCTACCCATGCTGTACACTCATTGATGAGCGGTGAACAGGTTACAGCAGCTGCCCCAGAGACACGTCTAGAAGGAAAGTATATTCGTCAGGATCGCCTTGTTTCATTGCACTTTGATAATGGGGGATTGGAAGAAGCGCAACTCTCAACAAATGGTGATGGTCTGCAGATTGGGCCAAATTTCTTTACCAAAGTCTCAGATTCGACACTGCTCCCTCCCACCCACCGTTTGAAACAGGATATGGAAGACATTGCCAAAGGCCTCAAAATTGCCAGGACAATTGGCGGGATGGCAGCAAAGGCGGTAAAAACTGTTCAAGAAACGATCCAATCAACTCAAGGGTTAGAGGCCAAGCAAACCTCGCCACAAACACCTGCTTCTGCCGTACACCAAAGCCAACCTGCACAAAGCCCCTCGCCCCCATATGCAACACCAGGACCTCAATCTACTCCTGGCTCCACCGCCCAACCTCCATCAACAGGAGCAGTGTTGTATTGTGACCAGTGTGGAACACAAATCCGTCCTGGCAAGCATTTCTGCAACAATTGCGGCAATCAGCTCACATAATTATCTACTTATGCTGCTCTTTCATCAAAATTTCGTATGCAGCAATGATCTTCTGCATCTGTTGCTGATCCCCACCTCGATCAGGATGATAGCGCTTGGCCAATACGCGGTAGCGTCGCTTGATCTGTTGCAGAGTTGCTGTTGGCGGGAGACCCAAGACAGCCAGAGCCCGCTGGCGCTGCACTATGGAACGTGCTGGATTAGCATTACTTTGCCAAAATGTACGTATGCTGATACCCAACATGTTCCACAGCAGAGACATAAATGATTTTGGTGGTGGCTCACTCATCTATTTTCCCCGAAAGGGCCATTTTGTGTGCATTCTCAGATTTTGCGCCTATCTTGAAAGATGCACACATTCCTAAACTACCTTCATTCTATCATAACCACCAGACATGTTTACACATGTTTTGATGAAACCCAGCGAACGATTGAGCCGTGAATCAAGTATGTGACAGAAAAAAGCTGTGCTCTCTGGCACCCTTGGCACTAACAGCATTATAAACAAGAAGATACTAGTAATTGAGGTATCTATGGTGAGAGTTCTACAAGTAGCACAACGATCTGTTGGAGATGAAAAACAATCCAAAATTGTCAAGACTGCGCAAGAGAAAACAGCTCTTCTCCAGCAATTTTTCACCAAGTTTGGCAATGACTGGTCAATGACATTTGCAGCAGCACTAGCCTATAGCCTGCTTACAGCTGTGGTTCCTATTGTGATAGCGATGTTCTCTATTCTGGGATTTGCCTTAGGACCACGTCAGATTAATGATATACTTCAAACAACCATCAAACTACTGCCAGCACTTTCATCACAGCAAGATGTGATCCGACAGAGTCTCGATCAACTATCCAATCAAGCTGGTTTCCTGGCACTTATCGCTGTTCTGCTCGCACTCTTTGGTGGCTCGCGCCTGTTTGTAGGACTTGAAGGTTTTCTAGATATTGTATATCGTGTCCGTCCACGCCCCTTTATTCCTCAGAATATAATGGCTATTCTTATGATGCTGCTATTTATTATCCTTGTTCCCATTATGTTCTTTGCTTCAACATTTCCATCGTTTATATTACAGTTCATTTCTACAAATCCGACTTTAAAATCTCTTCCACTTATATCTACCATTACAAACAATGCTATTACAATATACTTAACTGGTACTTTAGGAGGTTTTTTAGCTTCATTTATATTCTTTCTCACCATTTATATTGTTGTACCCAATCAACGTCTCAGCTTGCGTCATAGTTGGCTAGGCGCTCTTATATCATCAATTGCACTAAATCTTTTTATTACAATTGTTTTTCCATTGTATACCACATACTTCATGAGAAACTACGTTGGACAAGCTGGATTTGCCATCATTCTTCTGGTTTTCTTCTACTATTTCGCGATCATCCTCATCCTGGGTGCAGAGATTAATGCCTTCTTCCTTGAGAATGTTCGTCCTCTCCCTAATGATCTTGCAACATTTGTGAGCACTATGGCTGGTAAACTCAATCAAGACATTCCTGAAACCGAAGCCCCACTCCACATCGATCCTCACCCTACTGATCTAGCAGACAAGGCTCATATTGCCTCAATGCGAACGCGAGAAGAAGAGAATAGGCAAACCAATACACACAAGCAAGATCAGATAGCATCCAAGAAACGCCCAAAACGTGCTCTATCTTCTAGGAAGAGCCAACCCGGAAAGCTCTCCACAGCTCTGGGAGTTGTACTAGGATCAATTCTTACGATTGTGATTGAATTGCTTCGAGAGCGTCAATGGGGGAAATAGCGCCTAGGCTATTTCCCGACAGTCCAATTTGAATGATAGAGCTTTCTAAGCAAAGGGCTCATCCTCAGGCCGCCTAGCCACAGGACTACTTGACGCATCCACTTGAGCACCTTTCCACAGAGGACTATGCAAAACGGATTGCTTAATTGCAGGTATGGGGGACTGGGTACAGACGTTAGCAGGTTGATCATGCGTGACTGAGCAGATAGCCGCGGTCAAGTAATTTGCACCTCCTACAATATTCTTTGTCAGGCTATCATTGGGATCTGAGAGTCTGCTAGCTATCTCCTTCTGTGAAAGCCCTTGTAGTAGAGCTGGATCATAGAACGGAGTACTTGCTACATACCGATTTGCAATGTTGAGAAATGGGAAACCATCTACACTGTACTGTTTCAAGATGGATTGCTCATGAGGAGCTGGCGTCTGCAGGGTTTTATGATCACGATCCTGAGCCTCTATTGGTACAAAGTCGACATACGAACTAGCATATTGACTCTTCACAAACGTGAATGTTGGGGTATTAGGATCTACGTCTTGGCTACTAGAAAGACTTTCTGGCAGCTTACTGAAAGTGCCAAAGCGACTGAGGGCAACCACAAGCGACCAACGCTGTCCTCCACAGTAGGGACAAAATTCCGCACCATAGTAGAAGATTTCTGGTTTTGCATTCTGACCAGTTAATTGTTGGCTAGCCCCGGTCTTTAACAAGGCGTTCTGTATCCCTCCTGTGTTGACCTGACTGAACACACTCTGCTTGACGTGTGTAACTTTGTTCAGGACCTCAGGGTCTGTTGGACCGATAACTCCGGTAGCAGTCTGATGGTCAGCAAGATAGATAAACCCACAAACAATGATAACCACACCGACAAGAAGGCCGCCAATAAACCACAATGGACTGCGATGTTTCGACTGACGACCTCGTTGCCGAGATGATCCTTGCAAAGGACGGGAAGAACCCTTTGGATTTTCTTTTAGAGCACTCTCACGCTGTCGCTGTGCCGCTCTAGAAAGTTGCTTACTTTCCTTACGAGACATCAAATACGTCCTTTCACTCTACATTAAGTACTATCGAAAACGATTTTTGCAGAACTATCTTTATATGTAACTGCTCAAGTTTCTCTTGGGGTTCAAATCACTCTTGAGCAACAAGTGAGAAAAATCTGGAGACGAGACTGCCTCTAGCAAGCATAGTACATCCCTCCCCCTCAATGAATGCTGCTCTCCATTATAACTCAAATTTGCTCACGAGGCATGGTAGAAATTGTTAGTTAGGGGATAAGCTGTATACCTTCCTGATGGGCTCTCTGAGTACGACGGAAAGAATGAGAAAAGACAGATCGGCGGTGCCTCTTCTCTAGAAGGTCTACACTAAAAAGAAGTGGTAGCCATAAGATCGGCCACGAAATTGGTACTGGAAATGTTCCTTAGAAAGTATTTCAGGCTATAGCGCCATACCAATAGCGGGCATTTGAAGAGAATGAGTGCTATAATCTGTGCATTATAGCCTTGAGATAGACATATACTTGAGGCTATTGACTGATCAAGCCAAAATAGAGAGATAAGCTCTCAGTAGTCTAAAGTTGGCACGAGGAGAGCGATAAGACAAATCAATCATAGTTGAAGAGAGGTTTTATAATGCCAGGACATGTATCAAAACCTATCCGCTCGATTGGTGTACTGACGGGCGGTGGCGATGTGCCAGGATTGAATGTAGCAATCAAGGCCCTAGTCTATCGAGCTGAAAACATGGGCATTCGGGTAATGGGTTTACGGGCTGGATGGGAAGGAATTGCTTATCTAGACCGCAGACGAGGGATAGATTCTCTTATCTTCCGCGATGATAATCCAGATACCTGGAAAAGCAGCTATTTAATGCCCTTAGGACGTCTGAATACGCGCAATATTGATCGGCAAGGTGGCACGATCCTCCAATCATCGCGCACTAATCCTGCTAATACTCGTGTGAGCGACCTACCTCCAAATCTTCAGACATATGCAGAAGGTCGCAAGCCCGATGAGCGAGTTGATCTCACAAAAGAAGTGCTAGCTAATCTCGACTTCCTTGAGCTGGACGGCCTGGTAGTAATTGGTGGTGACGATACCTTGAGCTATGGCGCCAGATTGAGTGCTGAGGGATATCCAGTGTGGGCTATTCCCAAGACGATGGATAATGATGTCCCCGGCACTGATTATTGCATCGGCTTCCAGACAGCCATTAGTCGCGCAGCCGAATTTATTAATCATATTCGCTCCACTGTAGGTTCACACCGCCAGACCGTACTTTTCCGCTTGTTTGGACGTGATGCTGGTTTCACCGCCCTTGAAACGGCAACCGTTACCTGGGCTGATCGCTTAGTTATTCCCGAGGTGGCAATCAATATTGATACATTAGCTGACCTAGTCATTCAAGACCGCCAGAATCCTGAGTCCTATTCGGTGGTTGTGCTCTCAGAAGGGGCTAATCTTGGGATGCCCGTCCCCACAATTGGAGAAGCAGATGCTTATGGTCACAAAAAGAAGGCCAACGTCGCAGAGTTTCTCGCCGATCAACTCGCTCAGCGTATTACAGGTGTGCGCTTCTTGCCAATAGATCTAACCTATTTCTTACGTAGTGGTGAACCCGAAGTCTATGACAAACATATGGCTCTTTACTATGCTAATGCAATCATGAGCGCGATAGAGCAGAGAACATCTGGCGTGATGGCGGCACATCGTAATGGAGAGTTCATCTGTACTGATATACCTAGTAAAGATCTTCCGCCTCGTCGCGTTGATCCAGCTGACTATCATCCAACTCGCTATCGACCCCGCTTCGAACGTATTTCTGGCCCTTATCGTCCACAGGTCAGACAGTAATCGTATTTGCAAACCAGCGGGCAGGAAAGATCTCTAAGTGATTTAGCTTAGGAGCAACTTTCCTCTCCGCTTAGATCTGTTGCTGCTATTCAGTTTCTTCCTGATGGCTACATGCTTAACTAGCTACTTTGCTATACAGCAAGATATAGCAAAGTAGCTTTGGTCATGCTATACTCGTTGTGAAGCGAGATAACAAGGGAAGCTAATTGTACATATGCATGAACAACTGACAAAGATTGTACAGATCGATCCACACAATCCCGAGACAACAATTATCGAGTATGCTGCTGGACTTATCCAAAAAGGCCAGCTTGTTGTCTTTCCAACAGAAACAGTCTATGGCTTGGGAGGCAATGCACTGCAACCACAGGCCGTTGAGGGGATCTTTGCAGCCAAGGGACGCCCTTTCAGCGACCCCTTGATCATCCACATTGCCGAGAGAAGAACCCTTGAAACATTGACAACAGAGGTTTCTCCCAGAGCACACAAACTGATGGAGAATTTCTGGCCTGGTCCGCTCACGTTGATTCTGCCAGCAGGACCACGTGTACCTAGATTAATCACCGCGGGTCTGCCAACAGTTGCCATACGCATGCCTAGCCATCCTATTGCACTTGCACTCATTCGTGCAGCAGGGTCACCAATTGCAGCACCAAGTGCTAATCGTTTTATGCATGTTAGTCCAACAACTGCCCAACACGTTCTGGCAGATCTAAACGGGCGAGTACCACTTATCCTAGATGGTGGCCCATGCGAAGTTGGAATAGAATCAACTGTCCTTGACCTGTGTTCAACTCGACCAACCATCCTCCGACCAGGAGGCATCAGTCTGGAAGCATTAAGAACGATCCTACCAGAAGTACAACCACCCCAACCTCGTCCCCCGATTGATCATCCTGGCCATCAAGAAGAGTCGCCCCAGATCTCTCCTGGCCAGATGCTCACCCACTATTCACCAACCGTACCGACCTTTCTCTTCGAAGGCGAGGTAGAAAGGATGCGGGAAGCTATGCTCAATGAAGTACAACGTCGGCAGGCTCAAGGAGAGCGCGTTGGTGTCTTGATAGCAGACGAAGACCTTAGAGCCTTTCAGGGAAGTGGGGCACAGGTCTATGCCCTCGGAGATAGCCTCGACCAAATAGCCAAACATCTTTTCATAGGCTTACGAAAGCTTGAAGAGGCAGGAGTCCACATCATCCTCTGCCGCAGTTTTGCAGCTCAAGGGGTAGGACTTGCGATCGGAGACCGCCTACGCAAGGCTGCGGGGGGAAAGATACTGCAAGTAGAACAAAGTTGCTAGGAGTGCTTCCGCAAATGATGAATCTTCAAAGCAATTTGTAGAGAGAGCCGCACTTCTGGGTCCTCAAGTGAATGACCTAGAAGTGCCTCTATACGATTGATGCGGTAAAGCAATGAGTTTCGGTGGAAGTGCATGGTACGAGCCATCTCACTCAGATTACCATTGCAGCGAAAAAAGCCCTCCAGCGTGTCAATGTAAGTGCTATCATGGTTGAGGAGTGGACCCAGCGTTTCGTGGTAGAAATCTGTCATCTCGCTGTGGCCATTCAAGTAGAAAAGAAGACGATAAATGCCCAGGCGAGCAAATGAATGGAGCTTGCCCTCGCCGAAGAGACGCCGTCCAATCTCTAAAGCCTGTTGTGCTTCGCGGAACGAGAGAGGGATACCTTGCAGATTGTGCGCAATACGACCAAGACTACAGGAATAGAGGGGAAAGCTTGTCCCATTATCTCGACCAGGAAGAACCCGAGTTATTAGCCGCTCAATACGTATGTAGATGTTATTCTCACTCTCACGCACTTCCTCAGGACTTGGATTTGCTGCCATCTCAGGCAGCGGCAACAAGGCAGTAATCCTACGTTGCTCAAGCAGAATCCAGCAGCTCGGCCAAATGCGCAGGAGTTCATCACGAATACGTTTACTCCACTGGGTGAGAGAACTGCCAAGAGAGGTCTCATGCTCTTGAGTGGCAACCTCAAAAAGAGCTACTACTTGGGATACAGCCAGATCATAGCCAAGCAGACGCGCACGAGCCATCATCTCTTCAGGTTGCTGATAATGCCCTTGGAGAACATCAGTGAACGCCTGAATTTGATAGCGACTCTCTACTTCGCTGCGCTCACGTTCGCGAGCAAACTCAATAGCCAGGATTGGAGTCACCTTGCCCAGGACAATCCGTTCCAGGTAATCGAAATCGCTCTCACTACCAATGAGAGAGAGATATCCGACAATCTCATGTCGGCTTGGAATTGGCTCAACAACTCGTGTCAACCCTCGTACCCTGAGTGCTTCGTCAGTCAGGGTGTTTGGTAAGGATAAGGGATCAGTCTGTTCAGGAGCGACCTGTAGGCGCACCTGACGATCTGCATCCTGCACAACAACCCACTTTCCACGGCGACTGGCAAGATACTGACAGACTCCCTGTATTCCAGCTCCATGCACACTCAACTGCATCAATTGTTGTGCGATTTCCGTTGCCTCACGCTCTATCTCGGCACGAAAACTGACAACAAAAGTAATCACCTCACGTTCAACCTCTTCGATGAGAACATGAGGAGGCAATAAAATCAACGGGAGGTGCAATTGGTCGGCTAGCTCCTTTGCTTCGTCACCCAACGCCTCTTCAGACTGAGCTGCAACAACAACTACCGCGACTCCAGCTTGATGGAGACTCTTGATCAAATGAGGCAGCGTCTCATTTAGTCGGCGTAATTGTGCGAGTGTGAGAAGAGCTAACTCTCCTCCCTGCACACACTCAAACGCAGGTAAGCGAGCACGCATATGACATGCCCACGTTACCCGACGTTCTAATCCAGATGCACCAGCTACTAATTGTGCACCTCGCGAGATGAGCAGGGTTAAAACGTTACGGACAGAGGCCGATGATTGCGAAGGGGATAAACTGCCCATAACTCTCTTCTCATAGAACTAGGCCACAGCTTAAGCTATGGGATATTATCTTCTACCTACCAATTTTTGGGTTTTAACGCCGCGTACCCGCTGCAACAGAACCAGACTTCTGGGCCTGACGCTGTTTTTCCTTAACTTTCTTGGCCTTGCGGAGGCGCTTATGCCATGCAACTTTTTTAGTCTTGTTCATAAAAATCCTTTCTAAAAATCTGCCTCTTCAGCAGAAATGCTAGTCTTCGGCTTCTGATCCGCTCTCAAAATCGATCTCGGTCATCTCATCAGTATCGTCGCTACCATCATAGTATTCATCGTCGCTGCCAAGCTCATCTTCGTCTTCGCGGTCATCACGTAGCATCGAAACCTTGGTATAAGCACGTAAGGTCTCACCACCACCCTGCGATAGGAAGCTAACCTTACCAAACATATTCGGGTGTTGGTATTCTTCGCGAATAATCACACGAATCTTGTTTTGCTCTACTGCTAGTATAGCCGCTCCATAGCGATTGCCTCCCTCTATGTAACTAATCAGACGATTAGCTAGACGGGGATCAACCTGTCCGATAACCTCTCCGGCTGCATTCTGTACAAGCAATCGATGCCCATTGACCTGCAAACTGACCCTGTCACCATAGCTCACACGTGCAAGAACAGAAGCAGGAGCTAGGTTGATTAACTCAGTCACACCTGTCTTGCCTGTTTCCTCGATAAAAGCTCGAGGATCAATGCGGTCCATACTTGCAGGAACAGCGACAACAGGAACCTCCTGTAATGAATCAAGACGCTCCAGATTCTTCTTTGCAATACCGTTGAGCGGATTATACTTCAATGTTTGCGAATAGGCCTGACGGGCTTCAGCATATTGACCTAGCTCGGTATAGGCTTTGCCCAAACGATTCAATGCATCACACTCCTGGGGAAAGAGGTTCAGGATATTCTTGTTTGTGCCAACCGCCTCTTCCCATTGGCCCTCCTGGGCCTGCTTGACAGCTAATTCTGTCCATTGCCTCTTCAACCGCACCTTTTCTTCGGCTGATAGTGCTTGCGTCATCAGAACACGTTGCGGCGTAGAAACCCCTGGGTTTATCCAGGGCAATGAAACGCCGCCTCCTTTCTCTTGCTTCTCTTTGGTGGAGCTAAGCGTACCAACCAACTCCAGCTTCCCATGAAGCCCACTAACAGGAACTTACGCCGCCACTAGCCTTTTACAAACCTTTGCATTCATGCATCGGGTTTGTAACTCAAATCTCTTCTAGATTTGCAGGATAAGTTTCTCTCTTTGCTTATATAATTCGCTTCACATTTAGACTAAACGAGACCTATTTGGGTCTCAAGTAGCCTAGCGGAGCTAGTTTACCCCTTTTGTCAAATAGCGACTAAGCGGCTTAGAAAGCGACTTCAGACAAAATTAGTCTAAGCGTAACTATTATACCGCAACAGCGCAACCCTGTAGAGACCAAGCGGTAGCCTGTTCAATCCGAACGTTCACGAAATCACCAGGTTGAATGATCCTATGGCCAGTGGCCTGATCGGCATCTGGTTCAGGGAAGAAGACCCACTTGTTCGCACGATTGCGCCCTTTCCATTGTCGACGGCCATGTGACACATTCATTTCCTCAACCATTACGTCCTGAATCTTACCAATATAGGATTGATTCAGCTCAAGGGCAATTTGTGCCTGTACTTCTTCTATGGCATGTAGGCGTCGCTTCTTCTCAGCCAAGGGAATATCATCCTCCCAGCGAGCAGCGACAGTACCAGGACGTACAGAGTATGCCGCTACGTGTACAACATCAAAGCGAATTTCCTTGAGCAGATCAAGCGTATGCTCAAACTCCTGCTCAGTCTCACTACAAAAACCGACAATTACATCGGTAGAGAGACTAATATTCGGCCATAGCTCACGTACTCGTGCAATGCGCTCACAATATTGTTCTACCGTATAACCTCGTTTCATGCGCTTCAAAGTTGCGTCATCACCAGCTTGCACTGGGATGTTGAGGTGTTCACAGACCTTGGGCAATTTAGCCATACGCTCTATCATACTATCGGTCATATGACGAGGATAGGAAGTCATAAAACGGATACGTTGCAAGCCTTCAATTTCGCTCAAACTGCTCATCAAGTCCGCCAGATCTGGTTGCTCTGGCAGGTCGAGTCCATAGGCTTCGACGGTCTGACCCAGCAATGTCAGTTCTCTAGCTCCCTTGGCCACTAGCGAGCGAGCTTCCGCTCTTAATTCATCTATTGGACGGCTCCGCTCACGTCCTCGACGATAGGGGACAATGCAATAGGTGCAGACCTTATTGCAGCCTAGGACTATAGGAAGCCATGCCGTTGGACTGGCTTGAGCAGGCTCAATCTTTGTAGGATAATGTGCAATACGCTCACCAGGTTTGGGAGTGATTGCCATCGGGAGCACTGTACCCTTGCCAGCTCGACTGAAGGACGTTGCAAATGTTGGTAGAACCGAGTTCTCGGAAGCTAGAGCGGGATTTAGACTAGAGGCAGGTGCGTCATCAGGCATAAGCTCGATATCAAGGCAGCCAGCACCGGAGATGGGTGTCCAACGCTCTTGCAGGAAACGCGGCAAGATATCGGCTTGCTCTACTTTCATGAAGAGATCAACGTGTGGGTAGCGTTTGCTGAGATCATCTATGGTTTTTTGATTACCGATCATACATCCCATCAAGGCTACTAAAAAGTCGCCTCGCTGCTCTTTAGTTCTCCTGAGTCGGGCAAGGAGATTGTGCGCTTTCTCTTCTGGTGCCTGACGTACACTACATGTATTGAGAACTACAAGATTTGCTTGTTCCATGCTCGTCTCTTCCCAGCCTAATTCGTCGAGCAAGGTCTGAATGCGCTGGGAGTCAGCTTGATTCATTTGGCAACCAACTGTCCAGATATGGTATTTCCCTCGCGGAATATTGATTGTGGTCATAACAAGGCCTCTTTATCTCTCGCTAATAACGGGCTGATGTTCTAGCATAGAACTCAAGTTTCCTGATCTTGCGCTTCTGTGGAGGGTATTATACAGCAATTCCGTGCTAAGGGGAAGTAGGAAAGAGTATACATTTGTTTCCTTGTGCTTTTTGGTATAGCACCATGGCTATAAGAAAGATGACTCATGAAGCATTTAAATACTCTACTTTGATGTCTGGATCAAGCGCAAAAATTCCATACGCGTTTCGTACTCCTCACCAAATATGCCACGCATAACTGAGGTAGTCATGATACCGGGAGTACGAATGCCACGTGAAGACATACACAAATGTTCACCTTTGAGAACAACAGCAACGTTCTGACTACTTGTGAGGCGACTAATTTCATCAGCAATCTGTTCTCCTAACCGCTCTTGAACCTGGAGTTGATGGGCAAATTTCTGGGCAATTCGTGCAAATTTCGAAAGTCCGAGTATCTTGTCTGTTGGGATATACCCAACAGCAACATCACACCACATAGGTAAGAGATGATGTTCACAAAGTGAGAAGACGCGCAAGCCGGAGACGCAAACCATCTGATCCGTCGAGACAGATGAGAAAACAGTATCAGTCGTACCGGGATCGTATTCGATAAATTCTCTCCACCAGTCCGCCCAGCGACGTGGAGTATCAAGCAGCCCTTCACGGTCAGGATCTTCGCCAATAGCAATGAGGAGTTCCCGTCCTAGTTCTAGTAGCCTGGGATAATCAATTTTTTTTTCGGGTTGTTGGGTTTTAGGCTTGCTATGCCCATTGAGACGCGCTTTTTCCTGATCTATGTGCATCATTATAATCCTTCGTGTCCATCACTTCATCTTGTTTTTAAGAAAGTTAATCCTGAATATTATAGATTCTAGAGAATAATTTCAGGATATACGCCTATATGAAAGAACATCAATCTACGGCTCTCCTATTCCAGTAGATATCCGCATCGAACTTTTTGCCTGATGTGGAGGAAGACTCTCCCTCAAATACCTGGAGAGAGAACTATCAATCTATTGAGGATAGAAGAGAAGCGTACAGAGAGCCTCGTATCAGACTCCCCGCCTATTTCCCCACAACAAGACATGAAGTTGGGGTAGAACAGTTACGTTATACCACTTTTCAGCTACTACATGCTCAATGAGCCAGTCCATCCTCTGCATAATACCAACCATGTCAATCTCTTGCGCAAGATGAGGGGGCGTATGATTTCCAACTTGCAGGTACAAAGGAATGTTCGGATAACGCTCGGCAACATATCTGGCATAAGCGAAATCTTCTTCGTCGAAAATAACGACTTTGAGACATACCTGGACTTGATGATTATCTCCTCCAGTTGCAGATGCCATACAGCGGTCGAGCCGTTCCCAACGTGTCGCTTGTTTACTGCTAGGAGGTTTGGGAGAGAGTATGAGATAGTCCAAATGGGCAAACCAGGGCTGAACGATACTCCCCTGTGTCTCAATTGCGAAAGTGTAACCATGCGTGTGACCCAGATCGATTAGATCACCCAGCGGCTGAATAGCAGGATTGCCACCAGAAAGTGTCACCAGGATCGGCTTATGGCCGGAAAGATGCTGCACCTCGGCAAATATTTCTTCAGTGGTCATGGAACGCCAATCAGACTTGTACTCTGGCAGTACGGCATAGAGGGTATCACACCAGCTACACCTATAGTCACAACTCCCTGTCCGCACAAATACCGTTGGTTTGCCAATGAGTGCACCTTCTCCTTGTATTGTTGGACCAAATATTTCTGATATCAAGATGGTCTTCTCTGATCTCATTTTTCTTCTGCTCGGATGTGTTCCTATTGCTGTTTCCATGGTATTCCTTCTCGTTCAGCATGTGTAATCTCTGCAAAGCCATGGTTAGTCTCCCACAACCTGATACGGTAGAGCAAGTGATCAGCTACCCCCCCAGCGACTAGGGCATCCCAAATCCAATGGACAAGATTCTCCGCAGTCGTGCGTATACCAGTAAGAGCATTGAGATCATTATGATCCATGCCTCCATCCTCAATAGGTTGGGCCGCTGCTCCTCTTGGCACAGAAGGTGCAAGACGTTCAAGGATTGTTGCATCAACAATACGTTTCAGATTCTCGAAATCTATTACCATTCCATCATCGGACTGTCCAGGGGCATCAATAATGGGACCACGCAAGGAAACCTGTAAACGATAAGAGTGACCATGAGGACGCCTACATTTACCATGATGGCCAGGAAGATAGTGGGCAGCTTCAAATGTAAATTCGCGTGTGATGATGGCATATCGTGTCATAGATTTCCTCCTCGCGCTATTGTTCAGACATTGCACCTTGAGCGAATGGGGTTTCATGGGCATAGATGGTGGGATCAGGAACTCCTGCAAGCAGAAAGCTCTCGCGTCTTTCCCAACAGGTTCCACAAAGGCCACAATGTTTGTCATCATACCCTTCGTGACCACCTTCGTAACAACTCCAAGTCAACTCAAAAGGTACATTAAGCTTCGCTCCTAAGCGGGTAATCTGGGCTTTACTGAAGTACATGAAAGGGGCTTCAACTTTGATCTCCTGTCCAATCATTGCCATAGCAAGCATGTTGTTGAAGGCATCGACAAATGCTGCACGGCAATCCGGATATTGAGCATGGTCTCCGTAGTGGGCCGCAAAAGCTACGATACTTGCGCGCTCGTTCCAAGCAACCGTAGCAGCCTGTAATAACAGATTGGGATTGCGATAGGGCACAACAGTGCTCTTCATACTATCATCAGTGTAGTGACCATGCGGTATCTTGAGATTTTTATTGATAAGTGCGGAGTTAGAATCGGTCAGCAGACGCGCTATGGGAAGTTCAATGATGTCAAATGCAATAGTAATAGCATTAGGCCCTTGACCATAGCGCTCACGCAGATTAGCAATACTACGCTCAGCATAGCTCAGTTCTTTGATATGCTTCTGCCCATAGTTAAACGAGATGAGGTGGAGATTCCAGCCTGCTGAGGCATAGTAATGGGCAAGCACGCAACTATCCATGCCGCCGCTAACGATTAAAACAGCTCGTCTGTCTAGAGTAGTAGACATATATTCCCTCTTCAGATACGACGTACAAACTCCGTCCAACAGGAGACGAAATCTGGCAAAAGTCGATAAATTTCAGATACGATTAGCCACCTAACGATAAATACCGACGAAACTCTGGGCGAGGCCCATTATAGTCAGGCTGGACATGCTCAGTAAAGATGATTGTTTTGATATTGCCACGAACAGTGAAGTCTCCTACCACACGCATCCAGCGAGGAGCAAGAAGTGCCACTAGCTCATCAAGGATGGTATTGGTCGCTGCCTCATGGCTGATCGGGCGATCGCGATACCCATTAATATACAGCTTCAAACTCTTGAGTTCAACAACATACTGGTCTGGCACATAATCGATGATGATGGTTGCAAAATCGGGAAAGCCGGAACGAGGGCAGAGACAGGTAAATTCAGGAATTTCAAAATGCGTGACGTAATCTCTGTCCTGATGTGAGTTAGGCCATGCTTCCAAACGATTGACTTGGATTTCGTCCAACCCATAACGACCGGGAATACGCTGCTGGTCTTGATCTTGCATAAAGGCCCCTTTGATTTGAGAGAAACATTATCTATTCTCCAATAATAGCATAGGTGGCCTTTTCTTGCGAGATGACAGGCAGATCAGGAGAGATTTCTTGCAGAGCTACCTTCGATAAGGGAAGCAATGAGACGTCTCCCCTTATCGACATGGCAGAAAGGTAGAAGAGAGGGCGCATTCCTTCTTCCACTTTCTTTTATCGGACCAACCTCACTTCTTGTTGAGTTGAGCAGGTGAGCTTTACTGCTAGAAAGGATACCTTTGATTGCTTGGTTACACTTATGGGAGTGTAGACGTGCTAAGAAAAGAGAGCAACCAGCACGGTATGGATCAGATTCCCAAGCTTTGCTCTTTGGTGTCTACTTCCGTGCAATAGCAACGCTGCAAGAAAGGGACGAAAATGTCAAATCTCATAGATCAGCAATATCTTTTAAATGAAGAGTACAAGAATGCCTCTCATCTAACTACACGTACCCAATTCATCGACCGTTTTAGTATTAACAAAGTAGATCAGTATCGCTGGATCTTTGATCACTTCAATCTCGGACCAGGTAGTCGTATCCTTGAATTAGGATGCGGGCCTGCCTTTTTGTGGCAGCGAAATCTCGATCGGCTTCCATCAGACTGGATTATAACGCTATCCGATTTTTCGCCAGGGATGCTTCAAGAGGCACAACACAATTTGCATGACAGTGACCACAACTTTACTTTCCTGATCACCGATGCCCAGACTATTCCCCTTGAGACAGCCCGCTTCGATGCAGTAATCGCCAATAATATGCTCTATCATGTACCAGATCGGCAACGAGCGCTCTCAGAAATCTACCGTGTTTTGAAACCAGATGGCTATCTCTATGCATCAACCATGGGAGAGACATCCTTCTGCGAAATAAAAATACTGATGGAACAATACAATATACTCTCTCCCTTGTGGAGGGAACCCCTAGGATTCAGTCTTGAAAATGGTGGTGAACAGCTATCACTCTGGTTTAGACATGTAGACCTTCACCGTTTAGAGAATCCACTTCTGGTTACAGAAACAGAGCCGCTCATTCAAATGATCTGCACAGGCGGCCTAGGAGAATTAAACATGAGTGAGATGGACCTGCAACGCGTGCGTAAAAAAATAGATCAGGAACTGATTGAGCATGGGAGTTTTCGTATCACAATCCACTTTGGTCTTTTTGTAGCACATGGTCAGAAGTGAGAAGACTCCTCTCACAGAACAAGTTTGATCTGGTCAACCGAGGTTGGCAGGTGGTTGGCATTAAAAGGTAAGCGAATATCGACAGAGGCTACACCCGGCTGCCGAAGTAGATAGGCTCGGGCAGAAGAACTGGTCATTCCCTTAATCGCTTGTTGCCATTGCTTAGCCTGAGCGGAGGTGAGCGCATAGATCCAGATACCACGCACGGTGATACTCAGATAGATTAAGCCGTCGTGGTCACTATTTTCTGCTAGAGCCCTGATAATGGAGACTGGCCTATATGGTCTATAGACCTTACCCAGTTCTTTGGCAATACGCTGGGTTAGGAGCTGAGAGGCCAACTGCTGGAAAATAGCACGGTTGTAGACTATGACGCTACCCTGAACCTTGACGGTAACCTGGACCCGATCTGCCTGCCCATTTACAGGAATGCTTGGGTCTGCTACCTCTTTATAGGACGGTTGGCTAGCCATGACTTCATTAGTAGCGAGTTGCCTCTGGAACCGCTGAGCAATTTGTTGTTTAAGCTTTGATTGAAGCGAAGCATTCACGCCATCTAGGTCAGCCTGGGTGAAATAATGACTCGTCTCAGGATCAGCTCCACCAGTGAAGGGACTAGGATTGTTGACACTGAGTACATGGGAGTTGCAGCACAGCCCACTGATAGCACCCGCTGGTATATTGCCTGCCGTTCCAACACTGGTAACAATGGCAAGCGAACTAAGATGACCATCCATCTCTCCTTGGCGCCCTGGTACCAGAATATCCTGTATGAGGTGCAGATGTATACCAGTAGCAGTAGTAAACAGTTCATTCGTAGTAACAGCAACAGCATTGTTACTACTATTAGTAAACTCTAGTATTCCTTTTGCTTGTCCACCCGGAACTGTTGTGATGCCGCTAGTAGGTATGGTCCTGCTGTCAGTGAGAGTATCTTGTAGGATGCGTGCTGGAATGGTACGTGTAGTTAAATCCGGCGTGCTTTGCTGTGTAGAAGCAGTCAAGACGTAGCTATTCTCCTCTGTTTTTGTCTGTGCAGCAATATAAATAGTAGCCGAAAAGGCTCCGGATGATAAAATAAGATTAATTACTGGACCAGATGCAACTAATAACACAAGAAGCAATGCAAAGATGAAAGTGGGAGTAGTCAGTTGTTGCCAGTGGTACTGTCTTGGGCTCAAATGCGGCTCTTCCGTCACACGCACTTTGTTTCTGGTACTGTCAACTGGACTCGGATTTTTCTGATGCTTGCGAGTCTCACGAACAACCACCAGAGTGTTATCATTATGCAGGCGACGTCCAATTATGATTGGTTCAGGCAACTTCCGATTCGATGACAAGTTAGAGTATATACGCCCTGACCTAGGCGATTGTAGAGATTGAGATATAGCAAAAGCATCAGATCGACGAGGTATAACTAACGATTCATGATTAGATTTCACCCCACTTGGACCATGGAGGGCTTTCAGGAAGGCAGCACGTAGTTCAGCAATGTTATGATAACGATCTTGGGGATGCTTTGCCATAGCAGTACTTACAACGGCATCTAGTTCATAAGGAATAGAGGCATCAATGGCGCTGGGCTGAGGGATAGGTGCTTGCAGGTGCTTCTGGATGACACAGACATCGTCAGGATCATTATAGGGCAGGGTTCCAGTCAACATTTGATAGAGCAAGACACCAAGTGCATAGATGTCAGTCAAAGGTGTCACAATGCCTCGTGTCTGCTCTGGAGCCATGTAATGTGGTGTTCCTGGCACCTGATCCAGAGGAATAGGCTTACCAACCTGCGACGTATTGCTCTGCTGAATAGTACGGACTAGTCCGAAGTCAGCTAGATACAAATGGGGAGACGAGTTGCGTCGTAGTTCGAGCAGCACATTGGCCGATTTGATGTCACGATGAATTAAACCTTTGTCATGCGCATACTCTACAGCATCTAGTAACTGCTGGTAGATAGTCGATACTTCCTCTAGATCAAGCAAATTACGGCGCAGATAGCCAGTTAATGTCCCACCATCAATAAAAGGCATTACTAAATAAAGTATACCTTTTGATTCTCCGAACTCGATCAATGGCAAAATATGGGGGTGTTGTAACTTCGCAATGATCTGTGCCTCACGGGCAAAACGCCGTTGCATAGCGCGATCGCTAGCATAATCACCCAGAATGACTTTGATCGCAACGCGGCGGTCGAAGGCCGTACGTTGACGGCCTTCGTAGACAGCCCCCATCCCCCCCACACGGATGCACTTGATAACATCATAGTTCCCAAGCTGCTTGCCTTCCAAAGAGAGCATTGCGT
>CBJMBI010000012.1:0-21360 GCA_966427955.1 uncultured Ktedonobacterales bacterium | reverse complement strand
TCTCGAGCGAGCGACCTTCGGCATTCATCTGGCGGGCGAGTTCGATCGCATGATGCGCTCCGAGCACAATCAGAGATACACACAAAGATTAATACAAGCAATAAATGATTTAAGTGTGGCAGTGGAAGGTAAAGGGAACAGGATTCCAGTTATTATTCCTCCCTCTTGTCTCGATGTCCCAGAACTACACCGTCTCTTAACAGTCATGGGTTTGAGGCCACCCGTTAAAACTCCTTCTGCGTCGGCTCCTCCTCAACCGGCTACATTCCAACGCCAACAGTCAGCTTCATCTGCGACACAGGACAGTTTTCTTCGCTCTACTTAGAGAGTGACTCCATGGACACATTGCTGATCTATCCTGCCTGGGCAAAGAGAAGGGAAAAGAAAATTCAGAGGTGAGAAAGTGATGGAATGGCTAGACGAGATTAATAGGTATCAAACTAGACATTCTACCGTTGGATAGTCATATAAGGCTTATACTTCTCTTCCCTATACGCCCTTGCTTGGCCGAATTGATACCTAGTCGCACCAGTGAATGGATGCTGTCATGCTCACTTCGGAGGTAAGACACAGTTCCAAAGCCAGGTGATCTGGGCCAATTACAGAACCGCGGGAAGGTTTGCCCCGTGATTTTCCAGGGGATGAACTGGCCCTACCTTATTTGGAGCTGGACACGGGGGTACCTTTGGTCTAGTTCTCTTGCACATTTTCTATCCTTCTGTTAACATAATACTGTAGTAGACTCCAGGTGCTACACAAGACGTAAAGCTCGATAAGAGATGCTTGTCTCCATTCAAACAAAAGTTTTCAGTCGAAGGACTGGCATCGACGGTAATAGTCAATCCGCCCAAGTACTCGACCTGTGGAAGATGGGATGCCGCTGTCTGATCTGGAAAGCGATGATCCTGAAGGTGAAAGCTATTGAGGGGGGCTGATACTAATCTGCAATCAGTAGTACAACATTCGTAGAGGCTATTCTGTGTTTGAGAATAGCCTGTCGGAATGCAAATTGGTATGAATCAGCCCCCCTGCCTAAGGGAGAGATCTCAGAGCAAAAAGCACGTTGTATCATCAAACATTGATACTTATACATATATAGATTAAAGTCTGTTTATCCGTCATTTTTCAAATAGAGAGGATAGTAGAGATGACCGAAATTGAAAACCAAGTTATCGCGTTTATCTCAAAACAGTTGAAAGTTGAGAATGTGACTCCGGAGATGTGCTTTGTTGATGATCTAGGGATAGATTCTATCAGCCTTATAGAACTAGCATTGGAAAGTGAACAGGAATTTGGAATCGTGATACCGGATGAAAATCTTAACAGTATTAAAACAGTCAAAGATCTCATTGATAGAGTTGAGAAGCATAAAAGTAATTAAATAAAATTTATGCAAAAACACAAAATGAGAAGATAAGAGTGAATCATGACTATATCTTTGCACGCTATTTCACAATGGAAATTTACAGAATTTGTACAGAATGCTCTTCATGAAGAGATCTTATATGACATTCCTGTTGCTAGTAGTCCTTCCAGTGCCACTATTTGCTTACATCAGAAGGAATTTGTCAATTTCGCAGGAATTAATTTTCTTGGCTTGCAACAAGATCCAGATGTAGTTGCACATTTCACCAGAGAGGCATATACCTATGGTTTGGTCACGGGTGGATCACGCTTCACCCAGGGCATCTGTCAGGCACATTGTCAGATAGAAGAGGAATTATGTCACCTAACAGGGAAGGAGCGAGCTATTACCTTTGCTTCTGGTCTTCTGGCGAATATCGGGTTTGTTCATGCTATGAGTTCAAACTTTTATTTGAATCGCCATTGCCAGATCGATAATAGTGACACAGTATTTGTGCTAGATCGCGATTGCCATTGGAGTCTTTGGAAGGCAGTTGAACGTTTCCCATATGGCAAGCAGCTTTTCTCTTTTAAACATAATAATCCTCAACACCTGAAAGAAATTCTTGCAACGCTTGTTGCAAAAAAAGTTATTGTCGTTTTTGAAAGTTTGTACTCAGCCGATGGCAGTGTAGCTCCTATTGGTGATCTCCTTGATATCTGTGAGCAGCATCAGGCACTTAGTTACGTTGATGATGCAAATGGCTTTTTGGTTTATGGTTCACAACATCGACCGTTTGCCACCGAATTTGCACAATTGTCTCGTGCTACCTTTGTCATGGTGTCTTTTTCAAAGTCAGTTGGTCTGGAGGGAGGTGCCATTATTGGTCCAGCAGATCCTATTCGCGCCTTTGAACTACTTTCTGGAACCTCCCTATTTACAGCAGCCATGCAACCTCCAACTGCAAGTACAGCCTATTTGATCATACGACGGCTTTGCGAACATCCACAGTTGATCGATGACTATTTAGCAAAGGTTGCACAATTTCGTGCTCAGTTAATAGAGATTGGCTGCACTGTTAATCCGGTGCCATCCTATATTACATCTATTTTTGTTGGCCCTGACGAAAAAGCCAAATGTCTCCGGTCCCTATTCCGAGAACAGGGTTATATCGTACCAATTTTTCACTATCCAGCAGTAAAGCAAAATCAGGCTATCTTGCGTATTATTTTGAATTATCATCACACAGAAGCGCATATTGACGGTTTTCTTAAGACATTAGCAAATCTTAAGGTAAAATACCAATTCTAATCTTCTTTTGTAAGTCCAAGACAAGTATCAAGTCCACTTAGCAGTTTTGCGCTTGTACAGGGTCAACGCTGTCAGGCCGAATCGCTCTCCTTTGGACACCCAAAGATATAGAAAAGTGCAGTGGAGCCTCTTTCAGAGAGTTGCTCTCTGCATTTTGAATGGAGGTTTCTCGGTTGATGACATCCTCTCTTATGGATACATGGCCTGACTACACCTATGTAGAGCCTCATGTCTATACCAAGGCATGCATACGAGTAGTTGGTTTGGGTATGTACGTACCGAAAGGTATGATTACTAACGAGTTTTTCTCATTTCTTGCCACTCGTCTAGGCAACCCGCGTAGCGCTGAATTATTTGAAGATGCTACAGGATTAGCTATACGCCGGGTGAGTTCTAGTACCCTGGACTTCTGTCGTGGCATCGCAGGTCCAGATGCTCCAGGTCTCATTTATGACGAGACGACACCTAATGATATGTCACTAGTTGATATGGCTGTAATTGCTGCACAAAGAGCACTTATGAGTGCTGGCCGTGAGGCTTCAGAGATTGATGCTGTTATTGCAGCCTCCTCTTCTGACGATAATCAATTTCCAACAATGGCTGGATTGGTTCAAATGCATCTAGGTTGTCGTCAGGTGCGTGCTTTAACATTAAAGGGAGCTTGTGCCTGCCAAACCGAGGCTTTCCAAATAGCTGCGGAAGTACTCTCAGCAAGCACTTCTCGCCTAGTACTAGTTGTGACTGCTGATGTAAAGCTGGATCACGTTTTGCATATCCTTGATTGGAAAACAAGCTCACTCTTTGGTGAGGGTGCAACTGCTTTCTTGATCGAACGTGGAGAGAGAGATAGCGATGAAACGTATGTCATTAATGGTTATGATGCTCGTAAGGGACCAGCTCTTTTCCAACGAGCCTCTTTGCGCAAAGACGCAAAGGAAATGGCTGAAATAGATAGTCATATTGCTCGCTCATTCCAAGAAGGAAGAATGCAGGAGGTTGAGCAATACCTTTCAAAAGATCTTGTTGGTTATGTGCATATGAACGGTGCCAGGGTTTATCTCGAAGCGCCTCGTGCAATGGCAGAGTGTGTCGATGCGCTTTGCCGTCAAGCACGGCTTTCCCCTGATGAACTGGCACATATTATTCCCCATCAGGCGAATTCTCGGATAACACGCCGTATAGGGGAACTCCTGATTCGCGATTACGGCTGGCCCGATACAATTATGGCACGACTAGCAGATCATATTCGTACCTATGGCAATCTTTCTAATGCCAGTATAGGTATGGCCCTTATTGAAACATTGCGCTCAGGCAGTCTGCTACCAGGGCAATGGATAGCTTTGCCCGCAGTAGGAGGAGGTATGCACTATGGCTGCTGGTTATTGCGCTATCAAGGAATAAAAGACATAGAGCATACTATGATGTCTTGAAGACTGTGGATTGTATCCATGCGCTAGAATCATCACAAGTATTCGCTGGAGTCACCTGATGGGGGTGAGCATAAGCATTTCGTTTATGCTCCAACCCCGCGCAGCGTACGGGCAATCACCGTATCAAGCAATCTCCGTGGGAGTACCAGTTCTGGCAGCTCTCTTCGTGGGATAACGGCGTACCGAATACGCGGCTTTCTGGCCGTCAGAGCCTTCCAGACCACGTTCCCTATTTGCTCAGGCGTACAGCCCTGACGCCCCCCTTTAAGTAGGTAATCAAGCAAACGGCAGAATGGCTCGTAAAACTCCGTTTGTGCATAGACGCTGATATCAGCCTGCTCCGCTTTGTCCCAGATGGGCGTTGCAACCGAACCAGGGGCAACAATGATCACAGCAATACCATACAGCGATAACTCACGACGCAAGCTTTCACTCATGCCTTCCAGACCATGCTTTGCCGCAGTATAGGCTCCGAGAAACGGATAGCCGATACGGCCAGAGGTGGAACTGATGTTGACGATTCGTCCAGGTGCTCCTTGGCGATGACGGTCAGTTCCTAGGAGGGGCGCAAACGTCCGAATGAGAGTGAGCGGTCCTATGAGGTCCACCTCCAAGTGTCGCCTAAACTCTTCGAGTGGCAGCAGCAGTAGCGGGCCCCCGATGGCAATACCCGCATTGTTGACCAGTCCTGCGAGCATCCGATTGCCCAGTTGTGCTTGGACGGTCTCGGCGGCACGGGACACGGACCCTTCATCGGTAACGTCAAGCAAGAGAGGAGTAAAGTGCTTGCCAAATGTTGCTTGGAGCCTGTCCGCATCTGTCTTTTTGCGCACGCTGCCGAATACGTGAAATCCTCTCTGGATCAACACCTGAGTCGTACCCCATCCGATACCAGTCGACACACCAGTGACGACAACGCTTCTCATGGACTCCTGCTTTCTAAAATGCATTGAAGGTTCCTCACCCTGTAAAATCTGCCTTGCTCATTGGCACCAACTGCAAGGGTCTTTATTTCCAGGTCAAAGGCGACCATGTGTTCAGACTCTTGCTCTTCTTTTGATGAGTGCTATACTAACAAAACTGCAGAAACCCTCCGCTAGTATAGCTGATGGAGCTATACTAGTCCATCATCGTAGTACTCGAGGGTAAGCGTCATTTTTTTGCGCGGACTGAATTGTGAGTACGACAGCCTTTCATCTGCCACGCACGCTACTGTAGAGTTCATGCAAAAAATGAATTGCACATCGCAACTGCTATTATACTTGAATCATATATGTTTTTGCGCTATTATGCATATCATGTTATTTTAAATGGTGTAAAATGATCAATTGCGATTGAAAGATTATATATACTATGTTGTTCTTAGAATGATGAATTCTGCTTCAGTTTGGCTGATGAAGATAAGTTTTCATATATTTAAAGATTGAGATCCATTACTATAGAAGGAGAAATTCCAATCAAAGCCCTAAAGACTGTCCTTGCCTATGCTGCAAGTATCTCGGCCAATTAGGGCCAAAATTTAGGTAAGTTAAGAGAGGAGCATATATGAAAGACATTAACAGTACACCGCGCAAAGATGGATTCCGCATGCCAGCAGAATTTGCGAAACATAAAGGCTGCTGGCTTCTTTGGCCGTTCCGACCAGATAATTGGCGACTGAACGCAGGTCCAGCTCAGCAAACCTTCGCCTCGATCGCAATCGCCATATCGCAATTTGAGAAAGTAACAGTAGGTGCTACACCTGCTCAAGTGATCAAGGCACGGCAGATGCTTCCTCCATCCATTACCGTTGTTGAGCTTGAATATGATGACGTATGGGTTCGTGATACTGGCCCCATTTGTGTAGTGAATGATCGAGGATTGGTGAGAGGTGTCAATTGGGCATTCAACTGTTGGGGATGGGATATACCTTCATGGAAAAAAGAAAAACTTGTTGCCCAAAGGATTCTTGAATACGAACGTCTTGACCAGTACAAAGCTGGATTGGTATTAGAGGGTGGCGCTATACATACAGACGGTGAGGGGACACTACTGACCACCGAAGAATGCTTGTTAAATCCTAATCGGAATCCGGGGAAGAGCAAGTCAGAGGTTGAAAGCATTCTCATGGAGTATCTGAACGTGGACAGAGTAATTTGGTTAAAAAGAGGCATCTATTTAGATGAGTCTGGCGGTCATATAGACAATCTTTGCTGTTTTGTCCGTCCAGGCGTCGTTGCCCTTACATGGACAGATGAAAAATCGGACCCTCAATACGATATTTCTTCCGAGGCATATGAAATATTGAGAACGGTAAGAGATGCCAGAGGCAGACACTTAGAGGTTCACAAAATTCATCAACCAGCTCCCCAGTACATTACGAAAGAGGAGAGCGAGGAATTTGCCCATGGTGAATATAGCGTTGTACGCTGTGAGGGGGTTAGATTGCCAACCTCGTATGTGAACTTCTACATAGCTAACAGTGGAGTGATAATGCCGTTCTTTGGCGTCACCCAAGACCAAGAGGCCTATAAAACGTTGTGTAACTTGTTTCCAGATCGCCAGATCGTTGGGTTAGCTGCACACGAGTTATCACTAGGAGGAGGAGGCATACACTGTATTGTGCAGCAGATACCTATCAGCTAGAGCAATATCAGTGATCTCTCCCCTGATAAGCATGCCAGATGCCAATGTTACAGGTATATCCTTTTCTCCATTGTTGTATTCGTTTGCCATTGAGAATATAGAAGCCAAATGCAAGACCAAGCATTAAACACCCTGTGCAACACACACCATTCCATTTGGCAATATCCCATCCAATAGTTCCTAGAACGGAGCCTAGAGAACCACCAATACAGAACATAAATATATAGATAGTATTGGCACGACTCCAAGCCGCTGGGTCTAGAGTGTATATCCTGGTCTCGTTAGCTACGTGATTGCTCTGGACTCCCAGGTCAAGCAAGATAGTACCGATGATCAAACCGATAAGCCATTGACCAGTAAGCCACATTACCACAAAGGATAATAGCGTAAGCGGCAATGCTATTGCATAGATATATCGTACATCTTTATGATCGGCAAACTTTCCCACAAACGATGCTGCAAGTGCACCTACAATCCCAACCAAGCCAAGTAACCCAACAATATTACTGCCGTAATGATATGGTGGTGTCTCAAGGAAAAAGGAGATGGTCACCCAGAAGACATTTACTGCTCCACATATTAAAATACCAATTATACTTATTTCTTGTAAAATTGGTTCTGAACGAAGTAGTTGCCATAATGAACCTAAAAGCCGTATATACCCCACATCGCTTTTGGCAGATTCATCATTAGGCAACATAAAATGCAGTGCTATACTTAAGCTGATCATCAGTCCTGCGGCAATCCAGTACATTGCTCGCCAGCCTAGATATTCTCCTACGAAGCCACCCACAACATTAGCCAGTATAGTACCAATAAGCACACCACTGATCATGATTCCGACAATGTGTCCACGCTCCTTCAATGGAGCCAGACTAGCGGCAAATGGAATCATCAATTCCGTAAGGATACTCGTTAGGCCAACAGCAGCGCTTGCAATGACCAGCAAGGTAACTGTTGGTGCAACAGCCATAGCAACAAGAGCTAGTGAAAGGGCGCAAAGCATAATCACCATTAAACTGCGCTGATTATACTTATCTCCCAATGGAGCCATTAGAATCAAACCAATAGCATAGCCCAGCTGAATCAATATGGCAACAAATCCAACATGGTCAAGCGAGACAGCAAAGCTGCGTCCCATGGATGCTAGTAGCGGTTGCACATAGACCAAATTAGCAACTGAAAGCCCACAAGCAGTTGCCATAACCCAGACCAAACGTTTGTCAATGGCTGGAGGCTCATTCGATTTACTCTTAGGAGTTTCACCAAGAATCTTTTTTATAAATATATTATTTTTTCTTTTATTGTTATTTTTCTTTTCTAATCTTCTTTTTTCTGACTTTTCTTTATATTTTTTAGTTTTATGTGATTTACACTTCTTAACTTTTCTTGATTTTACCGTATTGCTTCTTTTATATTTTATTTTATGTTTTAATATTTTTTTAGTTGTTAATAATCTCTTATTATGCAGAGAGACGGCGTGGTTATTCCCAGATTTTGCGGGTTGAATGACCCCTTCTCCCTGAGATAAAAGACTCTTCTCCAATGAATTGCTTCCCCTAGTGCTCTGCAATTGCATAACTTGCGAGATGATGAACACCACAGAACAATCCACTATCTATGCAGGAAAGCAAACTTCTGATCTCCCAAGATTGATAGTGGATGGATCTCTTGATTGTTTATCTTTTTAGAGATCCTCCTATTTTAGGGGGATCTCTTGTTCTTCTCTTAACTAAGCCGATCTAAAACACGATTGGTTGTTTAAGAATAACACAAGAATAATTTATAAGTCCAGGACAATAGTAGTTTCTGGAGCCTTTGATGTCTCACTGGTTTCGCATGAACTGCCAAAGGAGGGGATCTCCAAGAAATTCACGGGTCTTGGCTGGTGGCCCTAGTATGATGCAAAAGTGCCGCAAGATTGGTAGCTGTCCGACAGGGAGTGCAGTAGTAACATCCGAGACGGTGATGACCCATATGGAAGAAACCTACCAGCCTACAAGAGGTCATGGTTGTCTTGTTCAGTCAGGACGTCTATGCGGTCTACGAGCAGGCTTTGACGAAGTTGCTGGGTAAGCAGGACAGGGTCAGCTATCCGAAGGGGTCCCACCACCATCCCAACTGGTACAACTCTGAATCATACATGTCAGCAAGGCTAGGTTCGCTACAGTCATCGACTAGGTGACGGTATTGTCCACAATAGTAAACGAGCGGAGGCACTTCAGCCACAAGTGTATTGCCATTGCTAACACCAGCAATATAGCCATGAGAGTTTATCAATATACTGTGATCTCTGCTTTCGTTGTTAGCAAATGCTACTCTGCCAGCAGTACCCATCGCCTCAACCTGCCCTACAAAGATCACATGATCACCGCCGGGATACTCAGCAACAAGACGTGTATCAACAAACGCCAGGATGCCATCGAGGATGGGCGCTCCCGTTGCAGCAACATGGTAGGAAGCATGACAAAAATGCTTGAAACGCTCTTTTGATGGCACAGCAAAGCCTCGCGAGATATCCACTTGCTTAGCTGTTAAAAAATTAACCGCAAAGATCTTACTTTCACGGAAAAGGGGAAGCGCATGGCTAGCACTATTCACACAAACGAGCACCAATGGAGGATTTAGTGAAAGAGAAGTGAAAGAATTGACAGTTAAGCCGACAAGCTTTCCTTGACTCTTTGTCGTTACTATAGTCACACCAGTAGTGAAGTGACCCATCACCTTTCGGAAAAAGTCTTTTTCAATTGCCACGTGCTGATCCTTCAATTGTTAGGAACGCCCATTGGCTCCTCGTTGAACGCTGGGCCAATCTTCCTCCCTATCGCTAGAGAGGAGCCCTCCTGTCACGTGTTCATTCAAAAGTAATTTTAAGAGCTAGATACTCTTAATATACAATGGATATCTCTCCTATATTTTCTTAACTAGCGTGGTTTGGGAGGAAGACCCAATATACAACGACCAAAAACTTCTCCAGCATAATCAAAGTTGAGGACCATATGCGATGCCATAGCATGAACATCACGCCAATAACGTTGCAACGGGTTTGTCTCGAAGTTCGCACTAGCTCCACTTGCTATATAAATTTGCTCCATTGCTTCAACACAAAGACGTGCGATATAGGCATAATCCCGATGACTACGCGCTACGTCTTCACGGTCCAGAGGAGTACCAGGACGAATCACATCAAGTGCTCGCCGTAAAAGAAGCTCGGCTGCATCAATCTTGGCTGCAACTTCGGCTACACGGATCTGAACATGGGTTAACTCTGCGACCTTCTCACGCATATAAGCTGTGACCTTGCTACGTAACCCTTCCCGCCAGATCTCATATGCTCCCATTGTTGCACCAAGCACTGGCACTGCTTGGCAAGTCGGAAGAGCTGCACTCATTGGAGGCCTATAGAGGGGCCCTGGATTCACAAGCGTACCCGGAGCTTTGCCCAGAATCATGTCAACAAACTTGACAACTCGGTGTTCAGGTACAAAGACATCTTTCAATACAACATTGTTACTCCCAGTCCCTTTTTGCCCAGTCACGAACCAAGTATCAACAATTTCATAGTCGCTGCGTGGAACCAGCATAAAATACTGCTCTGGACGTTCTCCTTCCGTAGGAGACATCAGCAGAGTATTCAACATTGCCCAGGAGCAATTGTCAATGCCACTAGACCAAGGCCAGTTCCCATTTAAGATATAGCCTCCATCAACACGCACAGGCTTTGCAGCCGGAATGAATGAGGTAGCAAGAAGTGCATCGGGGTTTTCTGACCAGACATCACGTTGTGCTTGCTCTGGAAAAAGCGCTAGAAACCAGACATGAGCAAGGAAGAGCGAATAGCACCACCCAGCAGAGCCATCCACTTTCGCAATTTCTAACACAGAGTCAACGAAGGTATCGAAAGGAAGCTCATATCCTCCCCAGCGTTCGGGGAGCAAAACGCGGATAAGACCTGCATCCACGTATGCCTTCACAATCTTATCCGATTGACGACGCGTACGTTCTGCTTCGATCACTCGCTCATGAATTGCTGGAATTAACTGCTTGGTACGCACTAGAATTTCTTCATGTGTGACGCGACTCTCTTTCGAAATGGCCATGCTTTATTCCTCTTTCTGCTAGTACATGTTCTAGCCAAAGCAAAAATAGATAATGGTGTAGCGGAGTAAGAACATCTCTGCATCATGACAACCATAAGCAAGCTCTCATTCTTAGACACAGGTCACTTGCCTATGCCCTTGATATGTGGGGAACGAAAAGCACCACCTATTCTCACCAGCGTGGTTTGGGAGGAAGACCCAAAGCATTACGACCGAAAACTTCTCCAGCACTATCAAAGTTGAGGACAACATTGGCAGTCATGGCATGAACATCACGCCAGTAGCGCTGCAACGGATTTGACTTAAGGATCACACTACCTCCACTAGCTCGATAAATTTGTTCTATCACTTCGGCACAAAGATGCGCAATATAGGCATAATCACGTTGATTACGGACGACCTCTTTAGGACTCAGAGAAGTACCAGGACGAATCACATCAAGTGCTCGTCGCAAAAGAAGCTCAGCAGTATCAATCTTGGCTGCAATTTCTGCAACACGGATCTGGATATGAGTTAACTCTACGACCTTCTCACGCGTATAGGCAGTGACCTTGCCACGTAATCCTTCCTGCCAGACTTCATATGCCCCCATCGTTGTACCCAACACTGGCACCGCTAGACTCGCTGGAAATATCGCATTTAGAGGAAATCTGTAGAGTGGTCCAGGATTCACAAGCATTCCAGGGGCTTTCCCTACAAATAGGTCGAAAAAACTGGCTGTCCGGCATTCGGGCACAAAGACATCTTTCAATACAACGTTGTTACTCCCCGTCGCTTTTTGCCCAGTCACGAACCAAGTATCGACAATCTCATAGTCGTTACGCGGCACTAACATCAAGCGTTGTTCTGGACATTGTCCCTTAACAGTAGGTATCAACTGGGTATTTAATATCACCCAGGAGCAGTTGTCAACGCCACTAGACCAAGGCCAGTTTCCACTCAAAAGATAGCCCCCGTCAACACGGATTGGGCTTCCTGCTGGAGTGAACGAGGTAGCAAGAAGCGCATCCGGATTTTCTGACCAAACATCGTGCTGAGCTTGCTCCGGAAAAAGCGCTAGAAGCCAAGTATGAGCAAGCAAGAGCGAATAGCACCAACCTGCAGAACCATCCACTTTTGCAATCTCTAGCACTGAGTCAACATAGGTATCAAAAGGAAGTTCATACCCCCCCCAACGTTCAGGGAGCAAAACTCGGATAAGACCTGCATCCACATACGCCTTCACGATCTCATCCGACTGCCGACGCATACGTTCTGCTTCAATCACTCGCTCACGAATTGCTGGAAGTAATTGCTTGGTACGCGCTAGAATTTCTTCATGTGTAATGGGACTCTCTTTCGAAATGACCATGCTCTCTTTCTCTTTCTGCTAGAACACATTCGTAGTACATAGGACGGAAAAGGATACTCAGGAGAAACTGGGATGGCAGCAATAGTAAAGAAGACTGGATAGCCATACAGAGGTATGAAGGCAATAATGGCAAAAGAATGGTTGAGATAAGCCGAAATGTCACAACAACTTGGGAACTTACCTATCACTTGAAAAGATGATTTGAGCTTCACTCTACTTCTCTTCCCAGGAGATATTTGCGAAACCTCCAGCCATCCCATGGAATAACTGGGATATCAAGCCTTCATTATGCTGATTATACCATATACGAATGTTATTAACAATAGTGTCGCTGTTTCGTTACTGCCATAAGTTTGTCAAATTGGAGTACCATAAAGAGGAAGAATCGGTTACACCATAGCCCAGCTCTAGCCCTTCATGGCCATGAAACCCGAGCTGAGAAGGCTGCCACCTTAAAATTTCATTAATATTTTCCTTAAGATTTCATAAGCATTTGCTAGAAATTATTAATAAGACAAAGCAAATTAATCTCATTAGATGTTTCTCTGCTTCAAAAAGTACGGTTAATCATACACAAATATCTTCTTTGAAACAGCCCACCCTTGTTGTGACCATTAATATTTCTAGCTACTAGACACATTGACAGCCTCTCTACCATCTGCTACTTTTCCTAAAGATAGATATGTTCCATTGTATTAATACTGACCGTAGCCTTTTACATTTCAGTGTGAATTCGGCTATCACCTTTCAAACAAGATGTAATACCACTTCATTGTCCCTCTTTGTTCTGAAGTGGCGCTACAGCTTACGAGGCGAAGTAATCATTTCTCATTCACAGCAACATGAGCAAAAAACGCGCAAAAAATGCGTATTTTGCAGAGGAGTTAAAACATGCAAACAAGCGCTAGCATCCGAAGGAAACCAAGTGAGATTCGAGATTGGCCCTTGGTGAACTGGTGGATCAGGGTCACTTCTCCAGCTCCAGATTCTCCTGCATATGGACGTAATCCACAGTGGAGAGAAGAAGTAGCTAGCTTATTCTGCTTTATTATGATTTTACAGATACTTATACCGATACCAGCGGCTATTCAGCAGTTACCAAATCCAACCAGCTTGATCGCACTTCTTATAGCTCTTGGTCTTAGAATGGCAGCAGTATTCCTTAAACGGATAGGGAGGATAGGCATAGCTGGCATACTCATCGTTTTTACGAGCCAAGTTACCCTATTGTTTGCCGCGCTTGGCCCTGGCAAGCTTGACATAGTAAGCATGCGTTTCCTTGACATGCTTATAGAACCTACTGTTGCAGCAATAATCTTTTTTCCCCCAATCTCTATTTTGTGTTTCTGCCTACTGAATTGCTTTCTCATTTTCAGTATAATAGAATTTACTCCCCACGCAGCAGTCCTCAATCAGCAATTTACTGAGAACTTTGTTGCTACACTTACTGACCCCATGCAACTGCAAATTTTTACCGCTTTGGCTTCCTTTATAATGATACGGGCCCTGCTAAAAGAGATTAGACGCGCAGACAATGCAGAGGAACTTGCACACCTAAGACAATCAGAGGCTGAGCTGAGGAAACGAGAAGCCAAACAAGCACAGCAATTAGAAGAAGGTATCCAGCTCATCCTCCAAGCACTTAATACAGCTACAGTTAAAGGAGACTTTTCTATGCGTGTTCCACTAGCGCAAGAGAATATACTCTGGCGTGTTGGCTACTCTATCAATAACTTGTTAGCCCGATTGCAGGGCTTCAAGCAAGAAAAGGCTGAGCTGGAAAAGACTCGTGCTGTGGCTAGCCAACTTGCCGAATGCCTCAGGCAAGGGCAATCTTACCCTCTGAATCAGTGGACTGGCACAAGCCTTGACCAGCTCATCGTAGAACTCAATAAACATCTTAACGGACAAAAAACTCATCAGATTAATCAGTAACACATAGAGCTTTTCCATAAGCCCAGAATTTTTAATGGATAGATGGATACTAGAGGTGAGAGCTACATTGGCGGAGTAATGAGATCCATAAGCCAATATTACTAGACTTTACCGGTCCCATTATAATCTTAGGTAGTCACAGCACAGGTACAGATTAGGAATATGCTAATCAGTTACTATGATCTCAACCAGTCTAAATGCTAGCTACCGCCACTAGTATACAATTGAAGCATTGAAGCCTCTACTCAGACACGCTTCCAGATCATATAAGTTGCTTGTCTTCTTCCATCTACCAAAATCGGCCGTGTTCTTAGGAGAAGCGTATCTCCAATGATCTCAACAATACGCTCTAGATCGCTACCTACCCAATTAGGAAAGAGGCTCAACTCAACATGATGGATAACAGTATCTCCCTGCAGATCATATGTGCCACAATAAGACATATAGGTCTCAGCCGCTGCAGCCTTCTCTAAAGTGCTTCCATAGCGGAGCCTATCGCTGGAGAATAGTTGGCGATCGGGACTCATAACGCTGAGAGATACGTAACCATCCTCGTTATAAATAAGATAGCCTACAGCATTGCGACCAAATAGATAGTAGATATCATTATTCTCACTTCTGATCTCCGCAGAAACCAACTTCCACGTACCAACTAGTGGATTTCCAGTCATATTCTAATCTCCCCTAACAGGTCATATATTATCCTTTCCTCATACAACATAGTCAATCATACAGGATATTAGGACAATACTGACCTATGAGATTATCTGCTAAGAGTTGGCATGATCCTTTTGATCTGTTCAACCAATTGATCTACGACAAAGGAAACTTCTTTAGCTTCCTCTTTCCAAATATGAAGTTGCTTTGAAGTAAAGAGTTCATGTCCAAGCTGAAAAGCAATAGGAACCTCAGAAGATAGCTCTTCGATCCAAGCAGTCCTATTCGGGTGTGGTACGGTCAACGCTACTTCAATTAGCATACTCAAAAGCACTACTTCCAGCTCAATATCTTTTGAGCCGATAATATTGAGATTACCACTCTTCAAGTAAGATGTTTTATCAATGAGTGATGATCCACCTGCGGCACTATCACGAGCTGCATAGCAAACCTTGTGTAGACGGGCCATGCGCACGGCTCCAATACACATTGCACATGGTTCGATAGTAGTGTAGAGAATACAGGTATGAGCGTCCACACTACTCCAGTCGGTCTGTAGCAAAGCGTTCATCTCTGCATGAGCCAGACGATGACCATACAGCATTGTTCCCTCTGCAGTCTTGTCGTTAATACGGTTGCGTCCGCGGGATACAATCCGGCCACTGGCATCCGTGACTACTGCCCCATGGGGAAGTGATCCGCTGCAATACGCAGCCCATGCTTCCTCCACAGCACACCGCCAGGGAAGTGAAAGACGTTCCCAAATCAAAGGCTTCCTCCTTTAGACAAGATTGTTGACAACAGGGCTTCCAACATGCGAAATAAGAATAACCTGATACAATACCGCTTTTATTTTGGATTTTCTCCCCAAGAAGCTTAGTATGTCTTAGAGGCTGTGTGCATAGTTGGCAAGAAAACCCTTCTCAAGCCAGTCCTTGCACCATCGCGATGACTTCTCACACAGCCTCTTATACCTCCGGCTTCTATAAGGCCAACTTCCAATGTTCATCACTACACCATAACATAGAGTCAGGAATTTCCTGCATGTTATGTGATCAATCTATTTCCCTGCCAGTCGAGCTACCACTGGAGCAAATAACTCCATGTCAGACTCCCGTACTTCGATACACGAGGCTCCATACCGTTCGCGTCGTTCCTGAAGCGTATCCATAATCTGGTCAATAGTCCCAATCAACACAGGAGTATGATTTAAGATATCCTGTGGAGTCATCCCAGGACGACCTAGCGCATGTGGAGGAAGATGGCTCGCTACCTCTTGAGCAGCCTGCTCATGGTGATCAGTCACGACAACCTTGAAGACTGTAGTGCTTATTTCCAACTGATCAAAACGCTCTCCAGCAGCTTCTTGTATCCATGCCAGTTTCTGTGGAGTATGTTCTGGTCCTCCCTCACAACCAAGACCAATAATATCAGCCTCCCTGGCAGCTATAGAGAGCACACGCTTACCGTTTCCACCTATATAGATGGGAGGATGAGGCTTCTGTATGGGTTGCGAGAAAGTCTTTAAATCCTTTATCTGGTAATACTTCCCTGAGAACGTCACAACGTCCTCTGCAAAATATTTTTTGATAAATTGTACAGCTTCCTCAAAACGTGAGATGCGTATTCCTACATCGTCAAATGGAATGCCCGTCTGGTTATAGTCGTTCTGATTGTAGCCACAACCTAGCCCTAATTGGAATCGTCCCTCAGAGAGCATATCAAGCGTAGCCACTTGTTTAGCGAGTACCACAGGATTTCTAAAGTCATTACAAAAGACGTGACTCCCAATACGGAGAGAGGTAGCATCTGCCGCAGCCATAAGAGCCACAGCAGGATCAAGATCAATATAAAAGTGATCTGAGATCAGCAATGTGGTATACCCAAGATCCTCAATACGACGAGCCTTGCTAATCCACTCTTTTCGTGACGCTGCTCGTTCAACAACAACACTAAAACGAAATGGATGTTGCGTCATAATTCTCCTCTATTCAGTTCCCCGCCTCAACTCCAGCAAACTCAGCTTCGAGAACCTCTTTGAAGTGCTTCTGGTTCTCCTCCATGTGATGAATCATAAACTCAAGAGCCTCTTCATCTGTCTTAGGAGCCTTGGGGTCTATCTCGAAATCTTGAATCCATGTCATCAGGACCCCATCCTCCACCTGCTCGTATTTCCAGGTGAGGTGCATATACTTGAATGGGAACATGGGCTTTTCCCGTTGTGCAAATGCAACGTGCTCCTGGTGATCGAGCATACGCCAAGATTGCCAGGTCTGTCCTTCTGGATTGCCCAACTCGAACTCCAGCCTGGTAAAGCGGCCATAATTTTCTTTCTTGAGTATCTTGGAATGCTTATACTCTACAAATAGTTTAGACCAGCGATCAATATCATTGGTAATATTGAAGATCTGATCTAGGTCACCTTTAAGAACAATCGACTTTACCGCTTGTGGCATCAATTCCCCCTCTTCCTCTAAATAACTAGTATTATGGCTTATACCTCTCCTCAGAGAAGATTAAGCCACTTTTCTATCTACGCAGCACTACGCCGTGCACTGGGCGGAAGTGTCAAAACATCCTGCCGACTAATCTCCCCTCGAACCTCCTGTATCGCACGTTCGAGATTGAGAGCCGTGCGGTCAGATTCGATCCACTCCACAGCATGGCCAATGTCCAAAGCCGCTAGTGCATCTTCGAGTGACAGGTTTTCCTCTACAGCACGCTGTCCCATACGATAGATAGCAGCGAGATAGTCCCGCTGCATCCTGAGTTCCTGGCAACCCCCGATCGGCCCATGCCCAGGGACAACAATCTCTGGATTGAGTTCGAGAAGCGTATCAAGAGCCTCAATCCATCCAGAAAGCAGGCCATAGACAGCAAGTGGTGTAACTCCAATAAAGCTAATATCACCTGCCAGCAGCACACGATCTTCAGGGAACCAGACCGCAAGATCTGCAAGCGTGTGGGCAGGTGCAAAGATTTGTAATTCGCCTCCCCGTGGCAATCTAAGCTGGTCAATAGTTGGGTGCGGAATGACTAGTTCAAGGCTATCAAAGCGTCCACGGAAGCGAGGCATTAATCTATCATATATCTTTACTGGGAGACCTAACTTCTGGATAAATTTGACTGACGCAGGATGGCTGACAATACGAGCACCAGCGAAAGCCTTGTTTCCTCCAACGTGATCAATATGGAAATGCGTGTTGAGTACCAAATCCGTGTGTGCTCCCCGACGAGCAATCTCGCGAACCATACCCTCAGCCATTTCAGGAAAGGTCATAGTATCGACAACTAAGGCTTCATCTCCGTCAATGACACAGGTAGCATTTGCCACTCCCATTTCCCCCACCCCATTGAGAACAACGATGACGCCATCTGCTACCTCAATAACACGTTGTTGTGGCCATATGCTCATATGAACAGATCTTCCTTTATGATTTGCATTGCAAATCAACCTCTTTATTTCCTTAGAACCCATGCAAAAATAACTTCTGTAAATTAGGCAAAGCAGTAAACATGCCAGGTTAGGAGGTTATTTCTGTACACTCCCCTATCTATCTAGCCTGCTATCAGTTGGCCAGCGCCGTAGAATCAGGCAGGCATTTGTCCCACCAATGCCGCGAGCATTTACAGCAACAACATCAAATTGATCGATAGACCGTAATTGGCGTGTCACATAGTCTAGATCACAACCAGATGCTTTCTGGTCAAGATGTAGTGTCGCGGGCATCTTGTGGTGTTGCATAGCCATAAGCGCGATGACTACATCGGCAGGAGTCGCTGCTCCGAAGAGATTTCCAAAGGCAGACTTGGGTGCGCTTACTGGGATTCGGTCTGCTTGATCACCTAGCGCTAGATGAATCGCTCGTGTCTCAGAGAGATCCTCTGCAGGTACAGCAGAACCTGCAGCAAAGATCCCATCGATCTGGTCCGCAGTGACACCTGCTCGTCGCATTGCCAATGTCATAGCATCAGCATAACGTTGCCCATCTGGAGCTGGCTGCACCGGGTCATAACCATCATGTGTAGCGGCCCATCCAGCTACCTCAGCGTAGATTCTAGCTCCTCTGCGCTGGGCATCATCTGCTCTCTCCAGCATAAGAAACGCGCTTCCCTCAGCTGCAACGAGACCATCGTGATCCCGATCAAAAGGCCGATAGGCTGTAGTCGGACGCTCAGACGCTTGCTTAGACATTAAGCCAGAAGTCTCATAACAGAGAGCAGCATAGGGTGAGAATGGTGCCTCGGCACCTCCAGCAAACATTTTATCTGCATGTCCAACCCGGAGACAGTGAGCTGCATGCATAATAGCATATGCTCCGCCTGCTCGGTCACAAAGAAAAGTTCGCCCAACACCTTTAATACCTAACTGAATTGAGATATTTCCCTGAACCGCAGTAGGGAACCATGCTATAGCCTGATAGGGACTGACAGCTCGTGGTCCCTTCGTCCACAAGTGGTAAAGTTCGCGCTCGGCAAACTCCCAGCCTCCCAGATTAGTACCAACAGTGATGCCCACCCGATCTCGTCCCTCTGCTTGCTTTATCACTTCAGGCCCCTCTTCTGGAAGTGAACTCGCCAAGCTGTTTATTGCTAAACCTGCATCTTCCATTGCTTGTTGTACTGCAATTAATCCAAAGACTGAAAATCGATCCATTCTACGGACTAAGCGACTCGGAAGGTAAGATGTGATATCAAAATCAGACAATTGGCCCCCTGCAGTGCACCGAATATGGGAGGTATCGAAATTAGTCAATTTCCGAATCCCAGAACATCCCGCCGCAAGCTTTTCCCATAAGACCTGCAGTCCGACACCATAAGGAGATACGATACCCATTCCGGTTATCACGATTCTAGCGCTCATGGTATACTTCTCCTCATCTTCTAGGATAACGGCCCATTACTAACGAGGCATGCAGACCAGAGAAGCCACTTGCAGTTATAAGCAACCACTGTATAGGATGAGCACGCTGGTAATTCGGAACATAATCTAGATCACATGCAGGATCAGGATCATCATAGTTGATAGTTGGATGAATCTTTTGCTCTTGAATGCTCATTGCGCATGCTACAACTACAATTGCACTAGCAGCTGCCAATGCATGCCCTAACATCGATTTTGCAGAATTGACAGGAATAGTATAGGCACGTGAACCCAGCGCAGATTTGATGGCTTGCGTCTCGCGAAGGTCGTTTTGCGGCGTAGAAGTCCCATGAGTACTTACAAAGTCTATCTCTTCAGCCGAGACTTGAGCACTCTGCAATGCATGTATCATGGCTCGTGCAAGATCCCGCCCTTCTACGGACGCATCAGTCATATGGGCCGCATGCTCCGTGATTGACCAACCAGAGATCTCTGCATAAATAGGTGCGTGTCGTTTGAGCGCATGCTCTAGCTCTTCCAAGACTACAATCCCACATCCTTCCCCAAGGACAAACCCGTCGCGGCTCGCACAGAAAGGCCGTGATGCCTTATGAGGATCTTCATTACGATGTGAGAGACAGTGAATATTATCAAATGCAGCTATGGTGATAGGCGTAATCGGTGTCTCCGATGCTCCAGCTAGCATGATATCGTGGTCGCCGCATGCAATACTCTCATAAGCATAGCTAATAGCATCAACACCTGCTATACAGCCCGTCGATAAGGTAACGCATTCTCCTTGAAATCCGAAATGTGAAGCCAGAGCAATAGCAGCAGAGTTACCCATTGCAGCGGAATAGAGATACGGAGAAACGCCCTGGGAACATACAGGCCGCGTTCCCATTTCGGTGACCCTGATAAACTCTTTTTCCAGCATCTGCGTTCCATAAATCGCAGATGCTAAGGCCACGCCAGCGCAATTACGATCTTGCAGATTCAGGTGTGCATCCTGTATAGCCTGATATGCAGCAGCGAATGCAAATTGGATAAAACGATCTTCTTGTTGATATTTGGGAGGAACATGATGTTCCTCGGGGCGAAAATCTGGTACCTCACAAACAACCTGTGATCCAAATTTATGATGCCCAAAAAGTGAACAGCAGGTAACTTGATCAAGAGTGCAAGCACCAGAGACCCCATCTAACAAATTCTGCCAAAACTCCTCTTTACCAATCCCTATGGGTGAGACAACTCCTAAACCAGTGATGACGACTCTGCGTTTCAAAGTCCTTCTTCCCCTTTCAGAGCAACAATTACGGGAGACGGTCCTGCCACGTCGAGGCGACGTACCTCCTGAAACCCACTATCGTTGAGCCATGTATTGAAATCTTGGAATGTAAAAATATGGCCATGGCGTGTATTCACCAGCATGGAAAGATTGAGCGTCACCGCAAATGCTGGGCCAGAGTGATCATCAGAGAGAAGAACATCAGCAACAATCAATGTTCCACCAGGTCGCAGACTCTGAAATAGTTTATCAAAAAGCACTCGTGAGCGCTCTTCTCCTATGAAACGGCAAATATGGGCTGTAAGGATAAGATCATAGGCAGCAGATGGCAACGAGACTTCAAGAAAATCTGCCTCCAACCAATCATATCGATCGCTCAACCTGAGGTTCCTGACCTGCTGACGTCCTTCTACGACTACGGCAGGTAAGTCAATAGCAGTTACGTGTGCCTGGG
>CBJMBI010000011.1:0-21802 GCA_966427955.1 uncultured Ktedonobacterales bacterium | reverse complement strand
GAGGATGTATATTGGTATGATCCTCACCATCCAGTCCCAACCAGAAGCGGAATAAACATCGCGCCCAAACAGCAAGGCGATCTCGGACCGTACGATCAGCGTGAGATCGAGACACGCGAAGATGTGCTCTGCTATACCACCGCACCTCTGGAGCATCCCGTTGAGGTCATAGGCCCGATTGAACTGGTCCTCTATGTCTCCTCATCTGCTTGCGATACCGATTTTACTGGCAAACTGGTGGATGTACATCCCGATGGGCGTGCCGAGCTGCTCACCGATGGGATTCTCCGTGCTCGGTATCGCGAATCTCTTGCACACCCAGTTTTGATGGAACCGGGCTGTATCTATGAACTGCACATCGATCTGAGCGCCACAGCCACAGTCTTTTGCAGAGGCCATCATATTCGCCTGGAAGTTTCCAGCAGCAACTTTCCTCGCTATGATCGCAACTCAAATACCGGTGGGGTCATTGCAACCGAGGACGGAGAGCACTTTGTACCCGCCATTAATCGTGTGTATCATAACGATTTGTACCCCTCGCGCTTGATCCTGCCAGTGATCGAACGGGAGAGATAGGGAGTTCCTCTGTGGAGTGGATGGCATTTTCAGAGAGAGTATACTACAACAGAGGAGGAAAAAATGAAACCAATAGATCTACTAGCACGTTATGCAGATGCTTGGCATGCAGCCACACATCACCAATTCCTCGATGCTGTACGAGACGGCTCTCTAAAGTCTAATGCCTTTACGACCTGGTTAGTGCAGGATTACTTGTTCGTTCTCGATGAGCTGACCTGTCAGGCTCGTCTCCTGGCACGCGCACCACGTTCTGGGCAAAAGATTCTGGTAAGAGGACTGAGCGCCATTGAGTCTGAGGCCGAATGGTTTGAAACTCATGCACAGCAATGTGGTCTCTCATTAGAGGTACCTCGCAATCCTACAACAGCCGCCTACCACAACCTCTTGGAAAGTCTGGACCGCGAGCCATATCCAGTAGCCATTACAGCTATATGGGCAATCGAACGCGCCTATTTAGAGGCCTGGAAGGGGGCAATACCATGCCATCCATGCTATCAGGAGTATGCTGAACACTGGGCTAATGCTGAATTCGAACGTTTTGTTGCCGATCTTGAGCAGGTTGCAACAGCCGCCTTAGAGTCGAGTCAGGTTGATAAGGCAGTTGAGACTACCTTTCTCAAGATTGCACGCCTTGAACATGACTTCTGGCAAATGGCCTGGTTGGGAGGTAGAGAATGAGTCTTGCAAAAAAACTTTGGGCGGAGAATGAGGATCTGGCCCAGGCAGCTCTTGCACATCCATTTGTGCAAGGACTACGTACTGGTACGTTGCCACGTGAGATTTTTCAGCACTATATTACCCAGGATGCTTTCTTCTTAGATACTTTTGCTCGCTCGTATGCCCTTGCACTTGCTCATAGCCCCGATCGGCAGGGAATACACGACTTTTTTGAATTGCTGGCAGGTGTGCTAGAAGAACTGCGTTTGCATACAGGGTATGCTGAAAAATGGGGCGTATCACTGTCCAATATCAATCCAGACAGCGCAACACTGGATTATACTAATTACCTGCTTGGCACAGCATTCCTACGCGGTACAGGTGAGACATGTGCCGCAATGGCACCTTGCATGCGGCTCTATGCCTTCTTAGGCCAATCTCTGGCCGCAGATACCAAAAATCGTGAGAACCAGTACATTGAGTGGATTCGTACCTATTCCTCTTCCGATTTTGAGGCTCTTGCAACTCGGCTTGAAAGCTTGCTGGATCGCTATGCAACGGATACAGAAGCCGTGCATATTGCCTATAGACGAGCGATGACGCTTGAAGTAGCCTTTTTTGAAGCTCAATCAGTAACGACAACTAAACAGTAATGTTCATGAGTCTGTCCATCGAGATTGTGGACAGACTCATAAATATCTCATAGCCTAAAAGAAGATAACGTTAATTCTCCTTATACTTGCCAAGCAGTTTAAGCGTAATCCCAAGAGCAAGGATGACGATTGCATTCACCCCCAGTTCAATCATCGATCTCGTGAACTCTTCAGCGTGCACGGTTGTACCTTCAACGGATAGTCTTGCACCAATTGAGAGAATACCACGTGTTGCGGAAATGATACCAATAAAGAGAAACGGATGCAGGGAAGTGATATGAGACTTCAAATAATGAATGACTGTACCAAGAACCTCCATGATGATAAGGACAAGCAGCAAGTCTGAGATAAGTTGGATAATAGCACTAGCAACAACTTCTTGTGGTGTTGTAGGATCGTGCTTTGCAGCCTCAGCAACGATGCCAGGAATACTGGCTATTGTACTTCCAAAATGCCAGAAGCTATAGCCAAGGGTGAACAGCCCACTAAGAAAGAAGCAGATTCCGACGATTGCATAAACAAGGCTATCACTCCGGTCAAGCAACTTGCTTGAAAAAGCTGCAATCGGGTCATCGAAATGGTCATGATTGTGTGACTCATTCAAAGAGACTGAAGTTATTCCAGCCTTCTGATGAGTGGGAATTTGATGGTCTGACATAGATATCTTCTTCCTAATACATCACAAATCTTGATTTTCGCCAAACAAGAGCAAGTGCTTCCCACTAGAGAGGAAAACACCCGCTCTTTAGACGTCTATGGATAAGTCCTGTCATTTATCGTCCTTGCGCGGCTGGGAGTTCAGCGACATCTGCCAGTGCACGGTCTAGTAGTTCAGCAGCTTCGTCGATATCTCCTGTGGTCAGAATCAGAGGTGGGATCATACGCAGTGCATCCGGGCTAGGACTATTCAGCAGCAAACCATGCTCTAGAGCTTTCTGAACAATAACAGATCCCAAATCATGTTTGACATGTACTGCTCTCATGAGACCAAGGCCACGCGGGCTGTCAATAAATGGATACTTTGCACATAATGTTTCCAGCTTTGTTCGCCAGTACTCACCCATTTTTGCAGCATTTTCTACTAGCTTCTCCTCTAGAATGGTTTTGACAGTGGCTATACCGGCTGCACAGGCAAGCGGATTGCCTCCAAATGTTGTCCCATGTTCACCAGGAGTAAAGAGGTCTGTCCGCGTATCAGTGAGCATTGCTCCAATTGGCACACCTCCACCTAGACCCTTTGCTAGTGTGACAATGTCAGGCCTAATGCCATAGTGCTCCCAACTAAAGAATTTTCCCGTACGACCCATACCTGCCTGTACTTCATCACAGATCAGTACCAAGTTTTGCTCATCACACCACGCACGCAACCCTTGCATAAATTCCTTGCTACTAGGCCAGATGCCACCTTCTCCCTGTACCGCCTCAACAAGAATCGCAGCGGTCTTCTCGCTAGTTGCCCGCTTTACTGCCTCCAGATTATTAAAAGGAACCTGCTTAAAGCCATCCGGAAGTGGGACCCATGTAGCCTGATAGGATGGCTGTCCTGTCGCAGCAGTAGTAGCCAAAGTCCGTCCATGGAAGCTATTCTCCATACTGATAACTTCATAGGCTCCATTACGGTGAACACGTCCATACTTGCGTGCCAGCTTAATAGCACCTTCATTGGCTTCAGCCCCACTGTTCGAGAAGAATGAACGCATACCGTTACTTTGAATGCCAAGGAGTTCTGCTAGCTCGATCTGACGGACATTGTAATAGAGATTGGAAATGTGAACTAGTTGCGTTACTTGCTGCTGGACTGCCTCAATGACAGCAGGATGGCAGTGACCCAGAACATTGACGGCAATACCAGCAACAAAGTCCAAGTAAACTTTCCCATTGCTATCCCATACCCGACTCCCTTCTCCACGTACAAGTGTAATTGGAAATCGCTTGAACGTTGCCTGATAATACCGTTGCTCAAGAGCCATCCAGTCACGGTTGTTGGCCTCTGCAGTTGCCATTACTCCTCCTTATGCACTAATAACCATTCACCTGTAGATTTTTCGTAGTTTGCTTCACTAGCCTATCTGTATAATACCGATGAGCTGCAAGAAAGGACTCTGATCACCGCGTATACAAGGTATTCTCATCAATATACCCATGAGTCAAATCGCAGCCCCAAGCTGTTGCTTCGTCATTACCTAGATGGAGATCAACTGTAACGGTGACTTCACGTCCTGCCATAACAAACTGAGCTTGTTGCTGGTCATAGGATGCAGCTACCCCCTGCTTGACTACCTGCACATCTCCAAGAAAAATATCAAATAGATCTGCCCGAAGCGTGCAACCGCTAGCACCTAGTGCAGCCACAATGCGTCCCCAATTGGGATCACCACCCGCCAGAGCACATTGCCAGATGGAAGAACGCGTGATTGCACGCACAGCCTTAACTGCATCATCCTTGCTATATGCTCCATACACCTGAACAGTCATAAGTTTCGTTGCGCCCTCCCCATCACGTGCTATCTCGCGTGCAAGATATTTCGTGATATAGCGCAGTGCAGCCTGGAAACGCCCAACCTCTGGATGTGAGGCATTCAAAGGAACATTGCCAGCCAGACCATTTGCCAAGAGGATGCATGTATCGTTAGTAGACATAGCCCCATCGACACAAATCATATTAAACGAATCCGCAACGGCCGCCCGTAGCTCACGCTGCAACCAGTCACCTTCGATAGCAGCATCTGTTGTAAGATAACAAAGCATAGTTGCCATATTTGGATGAATCATTCCCGAGCCTTTAGAGACTCCTCCTAGGCGAATAGTGCGACCATCCAACTTGAATTCCAGCCCCATACATTTAGGACGAGTATCAGTCGTCAGAATGGCCTCAGAGAAGGCTTTTCCCCCTTGCTTACTTAACACAATTTGTTTGATTCCCGCCTCTATCTTCTCCATTGGTAACTGATAACCAATGATCCCTGTAGAAGAACAAAGAACTAAACTATCATCTATCCCCAAATTTACTGCAACTAAAGCGGCCATACGATACGCATTCTGCATGCCCTGTTGACCTGTAGCACAGTTAGCATTTCCACTATTGACTATCAGAGCTTGAGCATTTCCACTCTTTAATCGCTCTTGGCAAAGCAAAACTGGGGCTGCTCGTGTACTGCTAGTAGTAAATGTGCCAGCCGCTACACATGGGACATCTGAAGCGAGAATAGCTAGATCCTGAACAGAGGGGTCAGATTTAATGCCACAGGCAGTCGCACCAGCAAGAAATCCTTGGGGGGCTGTGATGCAAGTGTCGATCTCGTAAAATACATCTGACATGGAGATACGCCTTTCGTTGAGATGGAAAAAGTTCCAGGTTTTGTAGTGGCTCCCCAGATCCGTCTCCTGATCTAGGAAATTAGCTCAGGAACTCCTCAGTGATCTTATTGTACAATGCAGAACCTATGCATACAAGTCTTGATGCCTTATGGCTGCTGTAGGAACTGAGATCTCCCCTGCATAAATGCCTGATTCTTACCCACATTTGACAAAATCCATTTGTCAAATGGCCATGGAAAAGGGAAGCTATTAGAAAGGGCCCCTGTGCCCAATCCCCACAAAAGGACTCGCCATTCATCCCCAAGGCTCTCGATAGAGGTCTTCTGGCCCGGAGGTGATAAGCCATTCGTTCCTGCTATCTGAGACAGGAACGAATGGCTTGATACGAATGTGAACATGCGAGAAAAAGAGCACAGAGAAAATGCTATTTGAAGGCGGAGACGCGTGTATTATGCTCAATCATGATTAATAGCATAATCATCTCTGAATAGGCGTAGAGCACGACGAAGCTGATCAGGCAGCCAACAATCAACATAATGCCAGAAAAGACAGCAGGGCCAAGTGAGCTTGAAATGGATACGGAACTAGCGAACGCGGCCAAACCAGAAATGATCCCGCCAACGAGCACAATCCAAGCAAACACCTTCAATATAGTAGAAACGGTACGAAGAGCACGCCATTGGGGGCCAGGGGGCAACATAGGTATTGGCATAACGGGAGGCTGCTGTTGCAAAAGAGTACTCCTTTCGAGACGCAAATGAGTGACAGACAGTCATATTGAAGACAGCTAGCACTACCATCATAACACAATACATAGATAGAAATAAAGCTAACTGGTGAGTGAAATGGGATTGCATCAAAATCGACGGATGTGGGCGTATATCTGAGATCTCCCCCGCATAAATAAAACATCATGCGCCGAAGGGCGCATGATGTTTTATGAATGACTGGAGCTTTCCTGGCCGAGTTCTATAACTCAAGACGAACTGTGTGAACCAGGAAGAGGAAGAACTTTCTGCCCTCCATTAGGCGATGCTCCATCATTAGGCATACCTGCTAAAACTGAAGGGCCTTGGTACTGCTCATCAGGTTCGTTGAAGAGAGATTCAAAGAGAGGACCTTCTAGCGTTTCCTCTTTAATTAAGCGTTCGCTAATCATGATCAAGCGAGTCTTATTTTTCTGGAGAATCTGATGAGCCTTCTCAAAGGCAATTTGAACGATGGTACGTATCTCTTCGTCAATCTCGCGGGCTGTTTGCTCACTGTAATTGCGATGTTCACCAAAATCACGACCCAGAAAGACCTGCTCATCTTTTTGGCCTAATGCTAGTGGGCCAATACGACTACTCATACCATATTCAGTAACCATTGAACGAGCAATCTTAGTGACACGCTCTATATCGTTAGAAGCCCCAGTAGTAACCTCTCCAAAAATGAGCAATTCGGCTACATGGCCCCCTAGAGCATAAGCTAACATATCTTCAAATTGTGCTTTGCTCCATAGATAACGATCTTCCGTTGGCAAGAGCATAGTGAAACCACCAGCCTGACCACGTGCAAGAATGGATACTTTGTGTACCGGATCGGTATTGGGCAGCATGCGTGCGACCAACGCGTGTCCTACTTCATGATAGGCAGTAATCGCTTTCTCACGTTCACTAATGATGCGGCTCTTGCGGGTAGGACCAGCAACCACACGATCAATAGCCTCCTCTAGTTCACCCATTCCAATCTTGTGTTTATTGCGCCGCGCCGCTAGAATAGCGGCCTCGTTGAGCAAATTAGCAAGATCAGCTCCTGAGAAACCAGGCGTTTGCTTAGCTAACACTTCTAAAGAGACACTTTGCTCTAGTGGCTTACCCCTAGCATGGACCTGAAGGATAGAAGTACGTCCACGAATATCGGGACGATCCAAGACCACCTGCCGATCAAAACGCCCAGGACGAAGAAGAGCAGGATCTAACACATCTGGACGATTGGTTGCAGCAATGACAATCACATTCGTATTTGTGTCAAAACCGTCCATCTCAACAAGGATCTGGTTCAATGTTTGCTCACGCTCATCATGAGAACCACCTAGACCTGCACCACGTTGGCGACCAACAGCGTCAATTTCATCGACAAAAACGATGCATGGACTATTACGCTTGGCACGTTCAAAGAGGTCACGCACACGACTTGCACCGACCCCGACGAACATTTCAACAAACTCAGAACCACTGATACTAAAAAATGGCACCCCAGCCTCTCCAGCTACAGCACGTGATATAAGAGTTTTACCTGTTCCTGGAGGGCCAACAAGCAGCAGTCCTTTGGGAATGCGTGCACCAAGTGCAACAAACTTTTCTGGATATTTTAGAAACTCAACAATTTCCTGTAACTCTTGTTTAGCCTCATCAACACCTGCAATATCATTAAATGTTATCATCTGCTTGCTACCCATGACCATACGAGCACGGCTTTTGCCAAATGACATTGCCTGATGACTATTTCCTTGGGTCTGACGCAGCATAAAGATGATCAGTAGGCTAAAGAACAGAAATGGGATAAGATTGCCAATGGCGCCCAACCAGCCCCAAACAGGACTGGAAGCCTCAAACTCAAGCGTCAAATGGGAGGTATTGGTATAATCAATGCCGTTATTATGGAGTACATTGATGGTATCAAAAGTGTCATTAATGGTTGCAGCTTCTTGAGGAGCATTGGCTACTTTTCCTCTAGTGAGGGTAATAGTTCCGTTCCCAACCGTCAATATGTCTTGTTGATCTCTCTTTATATCAGCTTTGATGTGATCAAGGATGGTCGAGACGCTGACGAGTTTGACATGTGACTGTGGCCGAGAGACAAATACTATGGTCAGAAAAACGACCAACAGGGTTAGGAGCCAGAAAATACCCGCTTTGAGCCATTTGCTATTGATTGACATCTGGCTCCCCTCTATAGACTCTGACAAGTGAGAGTGGTATTTTAAGATTTCTCATATGAAGAACAGCAGCAGGAAACCTCTACTAAAAATGCAGTGGAAGAAATGCCGCATCTACTTTCTCTTTCCTCCAATCAGAGGAGATTAGACTGGTTGCTCAATTTAAGAGTATGCCTCAAGTGAATACTACCCAGCTCATATTATAGCACACATGGAGGTAACACTCCGCAGACTTTCACCAGATGTCTGTTAAATGCTCCAGTATCTAATCTATGCCGTCCACGACCAGAGCCAAAGTGGTAAAAAGACAGATCAGAGAGGACGCGCAAGTACTAATCCCCAGACAGTCTTGGCACCAGCAGCCAATAAAGGAGCAGCACAAGCCTCTAAAGTTGCTCCGGTGGTGCAGACATCATCTATAAGCAAAATATTACTCTTAGACAATTCTTTCGATCTATAGTTTGTATTCAAAACGAATGCTCCTGTTACATTCTGTAACCGTTCGCTCATAGGCAGGAGTACCTGTGATGTTGTAGCACGGATACGATGCAGCAGTGAAACATGCAATGGAAGACCCAATTGAGCAGAGCATACCTCTGCTAGAAGTTGAGCTTGGTTATAGCCACGCTGCTGCAACCGTTGTATATGCAGCGGTACCGGAACAATTATGTCCGCTACTAACCCAGTGCGCCTATAGGTCTGTGCTAGTAAGCTACCTAGCGGCTGAGCCAAACGTTTATTGCCATGATATTTGAGTGCATGGATATATGAGCACAAAGGTTCTTGATATACGCCAACAACCCGCAGACCATTGAACCGAAGCGGATGATAGGCACACTTTTGGCAAACTTTGCCTACTGCAACAGACACATGGCAATATTTGCAAAAAGGAGGAGATACTAATCGAATACCAGCATAACAGGCAGAACAAAGGACATAGCCACTTTTCTTACAACCAGCGCAGCGCGGAGGAAAGAGCAAATCAAGGAAGCATTCGACTGCATGGTTCCAGCCATTCACCAGACTACCTCAGACCCTTCTATCTAAAAAACATCAAGTAATTTGGCACCAGAATGAAAAAACCGACCTGTGCAGTTTGGCCATAAACCGCACAGGTCGGATACAAGCAATTTATACTCTTAGGCTAATTTAGGGAATATTTACTCAATGGAAAGAATAGTATATTCTTTGACGCCTCCTGGTGTTGAGACGATGACCAAATCCCCAACCCGATGGCCAAGAAGAGCTTTTCCTACAGGTGACTCATTAGAAATGCGACCTGCACTTGGATTTGCCTCAAACGCTCCCACCAGCTTGTATCGGTACTCACGACCATCACATGTAGATAGATGGACATTGGAACCAAGAGAGACCATATCAGTGCGTCCCGATTGGATTACCTTCGCTCTTGCCAGCATCTGCTCTAATTCATAAATGCGTTCTTCCAGATGTGCATGCTCAGTCTTGGCCTCTTCATAGGCGGCATTGTCGATCACATCGCCTGATTCCTTGGCGTCATGTAGATATTGTGCAACCTCAGCTCGCTTGGTAGTGCGGAGAAATTCGAGTTGGCTCATTGCATACCGTAGACCGTCTGTAGTGAGGAAAACTTCTTGAGATTCCATGTTCTATTCCTCTCGTAAATGTCTGGTGAGAGTAGTGGCTCCCACGCTTGTGCTCATCACTCCAAAATAGGAGTGTTATTCAACGTCGCCCCAGATAACACTGATACGTTCACCAGAATGAGAGCGGAGGATTAACTCTCCGTTTTCATTCACATCCTCAGCCACACCGCTGAGGATTGTAGCGCCCTGTCGAACCTGAACGGTACGACCGAGCGTAGACAATTGAGTGCGCCATTGCTCTCGTATCAATCGAGAGACGGAACTCAGGGCCATCGGCAGGGTTTGTGCTTCTTGTTGCAATGCCAGATACAGTGATTCAAGACGTTGCAACAAACAGGCAAGGAAGACTTCGCGACTTACTTCATATCCACACTCTTCCTCTAGAGTCGTAGCTATTGCCACCAACCCAGAGGTATCAAACTGTGGCTCTACAATTGCTTCCCTGAAATGAGCAACACGTCCATTGACGTTCACCCCAATGCCCATAATAGCAACAAGATGACCCAACCGATCGTGACTTGTTTCGATCAGAATACCTGCAACCTTGCGAGTTCCAATGAGAACATCATTGGGCCATTTAATCGTTGCAACGACGCCACAGGTATCGGCAATAGCAGCAACGACAGCAAGTGCAGCGATCATAACTAGCAGATGTGGTGCAAACAATGGTCGGAGTATTATGGATGAGAGGGCATTACAGCCAACAATATCTACCCATCGTCGTCCTTGTCTCCCCTTCCCTGCCGTTTGGCTATCGGTAAGTACCACCGTCCCTTCCGGAGACCCTTGCAGGGCCATACCCATCGCCAGTGTATTGGTTGAGTCTACAATCGGTAAATAAAGTAAACGATCTCCTATGCCCAATATCTTGGTATCCAGGATGTGCTGCAATTTTTCGATGTCGAGCCTCCTGGATAGTATAGGCTCAGTTTGGTTCAAGCTCTACCACTTCTATCTATCATCCAACTCAACGAGCAATTATGAATCTTACAAATCTGCGAGGCAAAATGCACTTCAGCTCTCCTAATGCAAACCTAACGAGCTACCAACTTTCTTCTCTCGGGTACCCGTGGAGCATGTAGAAATACCGAGATGTTGCTCAGCTAATGTGTGGCGAGTCGCAATTAAGATAGGTCTATTTATAAAAAACCTAGGGCAAGGGCAAAAAGCAAGTTTTACCTCTGCTCTAGAGAGTGCTACACAGGTAAATTGCTTCTACGAGCAAAGCTTCTGCTTACCCACCACCAGCCTCCAAAGTCAAACTTCTGGCAGGCGACTATTCACCGCTCCCTCTTGCCTGGAAGGTGTGAGAGCATACAACACAGTCTGCGTAACCACTATACTGGTTCATCTGCACATCACCTCCTTTCTTTGGAAGGTATTGTACCATCAAAGCTTAACCGTTGTCAAGCTTTTTCGGAAAATTCATTCTTAATGCAATCGATCTTGAAGCACATAGATCGCGTGAGAAACAGGATACAGCCCTACTTGTTATCCGCCTTCTCTGCCAACCAAGTTTGATTTGTTGAGCAAACAAATTGGACCCATCGCTTACCTATATGGTACGATACTATTGCCTAGTAATGGCATAGTTAATATGGTGACTGGTACGCTGGGGGAGCGAGGAGCTGAGAGGCGGGATCAAACCCACCAACCCTTCGAACCTGATCTCGGAAAGCCGTACGTAGCGCGAAGTGCTTACGAAGCGGAAGACGAGCGTAGGGAAAGCGACCGACAGACAGTGATCAAAGCGGCCCAACTGCAGATACAGGCATAATTTTTTCTGCCGACTGCAAAGTAGGCCTTGTGCTCAACTGCTAGATTGCAGCAATTTAAGCATATGCTACAGTCTGTCCTTTCATCCTCCTGTGTTGCTAGTGACTACCATCAGGCCAGATTGAGTCCTGGTTTGGTTAATACACATGGAGGTATAAATTGACACAGACACCCCATAATCCGATCTCCCCTTTTCCCAACAGTCAGAAAATCTATATTTCCGGCCCACGCCCAGATCTAAAAGTCCCCATGCGCGAGATCACCCTAACACCCACATCAGGGCGTTTCAAGACTGAAGAGAATCCACCTATTCGAGTCTATGATACCAGTGGACCCTATACCGACCCTGAGATTCTCATAGATATCCACAAGGGACTCTCACCACTGCGTTCCCCATGGATTCTTGAACGGGGAGATGTCCAGGAGTACGAAGGGCGTGAGCTTCAACCTATTGATAACGGACTCAAGGCTACTGACCCGCGAGCCAACCTTGCGACCTTTAATGGGGCCAAGAGACGTCCCTTGCGAGCACGCCCGGGGCACAACGTCACCCAAATGCACTATGCCCGACGTGGCATCATCACTCCAGAAATGGAGTTCGTTGCCATCCGTGAACAAGTTGACCCTGAGTTTGTTCGCACCGAAGTAGCAAGGGGACGAGCAATTATTCCAAGCAACATTAATCATCCAGAGAGCGAACCGATGATTATCGGGCGTCACTTTCTGGTCAAGATCAACGCCAATATTGGAAACTCAGCTGTCACTTCCTCTATCCAGGAAGAAGTGGAGAAGATGACGTGGGCCATTCGCTGGGGAGCTGACACGGTGATGGATCTCTCGACTGGAAGAAATATTCATACGACCCGTGAGTGGATCATCCGCAATTCTCCTGTACCTATTGGAACAGTACCCATCTATCAGGCACTCGAAAAGGTGGGCGGGAAGGTAGAAGAACTCTCATGGGAAATCTATCGCGATACACTTATTGAACAAGCAGAGCAAGGTGTAGACTACTTCACTATTCACGCAGGAGTACGTCTAGCATATATCCCACTGACAGCTAAACGTGTTACTGGCATCGTTTCGCGTGGTGGTTCTATCCTCGCTGCTTGGTGTCTGGCCCATCACCAAGAAAACTTTCTCTATACGCACTTCGAAGAGATTTGCGAAATCATGGCCGCCTATGATATCTGCTTCTCATTAGGTGACGGATTACGGCCAGGATCAATTGCGGATGCAAATGATGAGGCCCAATTTGCAGAACTTACGACATTAGGAGAATTGACTGAAATAGCATGGAAACACGATGTACAAGTTATGATTGAGGGACCAGGGCACATTCCTATGCATTTGATCAAAGAGAATGTAGATCGACAACTGGAAATCTGTCACGAGGCCCCGTTCTATACACTGGGACCGCTAACCACCGATATTGCTCCTGGCTACGATCATATTACTTCAGCAATTGGAGCGGCAATGATTGGCTGGTACGGAACAGCAATGCTCTGTTACGTCACCCCTAAAGAACATCTCGGCCTACCCAACAAACAGGACGTGAAGGATGGAGTTATTGCCTATAAGATTGCGGCACATGCAGCCGATTTAGCAAAAGGGCATCCTGGATCTCAAACTCGCGATGATGCTCTTTCCAAGGCTCGCTTCGAATTCCGCTGGACAGATCAATTCAATCTTTCACTTGATCCCGAAACAGCCTGCAAGTACCATGACGAAACACTCCCTGCAACACCAGCAAAGACTGCCCATTTCTGCTCTATGTGTGGACCACATTTCTGTAGCATGCGTATTACGCAGGATGTTCGTGAGTATGCTAAACAGAAAGGTCTGACAGAGGAACAAGCCATTACGGTAGGCATGGAAGAGAAGGCGCGTGAATTCCGCGCCCGGGGGAGTGCTATCTACCCGGAGAGTAAATAGTTCTCAAAAATTAGGAAGCTAAGATGAAGAGAACCTGCTGCCAGTTGCTGTGGATTTCCCCCAAGCGGAGAGGCGGCGGGTTCCCTGCAGAACCCAGGCCTTGCAAGAAAGAAGTCCCTGGACTGCTCTTATTCTTTGCTCAAAATATTTCTCATATGATTTAAGTGACCAATAGAGAATCAGTCAAACTGACTAACCGACCCCCTTCGATTTGTTGAGCAAGCAAATATGTGCTATACTTAATTTAGTACCATTGAAGAGGGTAACTAAAATCCCCTTATAGGCAAGTTAGATGGGAGTGCCTGATACTAGCTATGGCATCTAGCCGTCTTCCTACATAGGTAACTTGCTGTTTTTTTCATACTCCGCGTTGTTATTGTATCCATGTTCGTCAGCTACTAAAGTACAGGAAAACCATTCGGTGGCCAGTCCTGTACTAATTGTATATAGCTGCTTACAATTATCAGAGTAATGTTTGTCTAGCATTGGGATCTCTCACAAGCAGAGACATCACTGTTAGTACTAAGTGTTTTTCTCTCCTAAAACACAGAAACAATCGCAGATGAGAAGAAAGGAGGACTTTCATGCAGAAACAATACGTGGACCTGATCATCGATGCCCTCCTGGACGAGGGGTTTACTGTTGAGGAAGCTGAGCGGCTGATTCAACTTCAGGACCAGTATCAACAGGACTATCAAAAGCGTAAAGCAATTGAAGAGACAAATTATCATCGTTTTATACGGTGGCTTGTAGAACATGGACGCTTGAGCGAATGGTAAACTTAGATTGAGTTGTGAGTTATACAGCACATCTCTTGCGACACTCTTCGTTGATGTTGTACAATGAACATAGCGGAGCAGATGGGACGGCGTGGCATTGCTACGCCGTCCTTACTATTTCACCACCTCTTAATCAACAAGGATGGGCAGCTTTGTTGTGTTGCCCAGATAGGATAAAGGGAGGCCTCTATGAAAGCGGTTGTTATGGCCGGCGGGGAAGGATCGAGGCTACGACCATTGACGATTCGACGCCCCAAGCCAATGGTGCCTATTGCCGGAAAACCTGTGATGGAGCACATTCTCAACTTGTTGAAACGCCATGGTATTACCGAGGTTGTTGTCACGGTTCAGTATCTGGCAAGCAGCATTGAAGATTATTTCGGCAGTGGTTCACAATTTGGCATGCGTATTACCTATTCACGCGAGGATGTACCTCTTGGCACAGCTGGCAGCGTAAAAAATGCTGAAGAGCAGTTGACAGAGCCATTCCTTGTGATCAGTGGAGATGCGCTTACTGACTATAATTTGACTGACCTTATTCAGTATCACAATGAGAAAAAATCCCTGGCAACGCTCTTGCTTGCGCACGTGCCTAATCCTCTTGAATATGGGGTCATTATTACCAATGAGGATGGGCATATTAGCCAATTTCTGGAGAAGCCAAGTTGGGGTGAAGTCTTCAGCGATACGATAAACACCGGTATCTATATGCTTGACCCCAAGGTCTTTACTTACTTTGAGAAAGACAAACCCTTTGATTTCAGCCAGGAATTATTCCCTTTCATGCTCAAGAAGGGAGATCCCATCTACGGTTATGTAACACCGAGTGGCTATTGGTGTGATGTAGGTAATCTGAGCGAGTATATGCGTGCAAACGCAGATGTGCTGCAGGGCCAGGTGGACATCGAAATACCTGCTAAAGATATTGGTAACAATATCTGGTGCGAAGAAGGAGTTGAGATTGACGAGGGAGCGCAACTCTATGGCCCCATTTACCTCGGACATGACTGTAAAGTACGATCTGGTGCTATCATCCATGGTCCCAGCATGATAGGTAGTTACACGATCGTTGATGAGCGGGCCCAGGTCGATCGTAGCATTGTGTGGAATAACTCCTATATCGGCGAGCGTGCAGAATTACGTGGCGCGATTGTTGGCACCTCCACGAATATCAAGGGCAAGGCCGTCATGTTTGAAGGCTCGGTAATCGGTGATAATTCCATCATTCAGGATAGCGCGATTATCCAGCCCAATGTCAAAATTTGGCCAGATAAGGAGATCGAAGCTGGAGCAGTAGTGAATACCAGCATTATCTGGGGCTCACAAGGTCGAAGGGGACTCTTTAGCCGCTATGGAGTGAGCGGTTTGGTCAATGTTGATTTGACTCCGGAGTTTGCTACTAAGCTTGGAGCTGCTTACGGAGCCATCTTGCCTAAGGGTTCTATGGTTTGTCTCAATCGTGATGCTCATCGTACATCACGTATGATCAAGCGTGCAATTAACGCTGGCATGCCCTCTGCCGGAATTAATGTCAACGACATTAACCAAGTACCTCTTCCGGTAATGCGTTACTTCATCCGTAACACAGGTTCAGCTGGTGGTGTACACGTCAGTGTTTCGCCTTTCGATCAGCGCGTCGTTGATATAAAGATTTTTGATCATCACGGTTTGGATATTAACAAGACAACCGAGCGGAAACTGGAGAATCTATTCTTCCGCGAAGATTTCCGCCGCGTCTATTTAGATGAGATCGGCGCTATTGATGTTCTTAGCAATAATGAAGTTCTTGGACGCTATCTAGAAGGCTTTAAGAAAGTCGTTGACCACGAGATCGTACGTAAACGCCGATACCAGCTGGTGGTTGATTATGCTCATGGCAGTACAACACAGTTACTTCCCAAGATTTTCATAGATCTAGGGTGTGAAGTAGTCGTACTCAATTCAAGTACAGATGTTGCAACAGCACGTTCGCTGGATGAACTAGGCAAGGATATGCAACGTCTAGCGACTATCAGTTCAGCATTGAATGCTGACATAGGCATTCGTATCGATCCCAGCGGTGAACGCATTTCAGTGGTTGATGACCGAGGCCGCATTCTAGATGGTATGAAGATGCTAGCAGTGATGACGAGCCTGTATTTGCGACGTCATCGCAATGGCATTGTCGCTGCTCCAGTGACTGCTCCTAGTGCTTTGCAACATATAGCTAATCAGTATGAGGGCTCCATTCAACACACCAAAGTGCTCGCTCATGCTTTAATGGCAGCCGCAGGCCGTGACGGTGTGGTGCTAGTTGGCGATGGAAGGGGATATTTTGCCTTTCCCGAGTTCCACCCTGCCTTTGATGGCATGCTAGCTATTGCTAAGTTACTTGAGTTATTAGCAACTTTTGATATGCGTCTCTCTGAAGTGGTAGATGATCTGCCAACCTATTATATGAGCAGCACACGTGTCAACTGCCCTTGGGAACATAAGGGCAAGGTTATGCGCATCCTGAGCGAACAATACCGCGAGCGTCGTTCTAAACCGATTGACGGCATCAAAATTGATCTAGGGAAGGAATGGGTATTGGTCTTGCCCGATGCTGATAGCCCACTCTTCCATGTATTTGCAGAATCGGTCTCGAATGAGCAGGCTCAGGCACTCGCCGAAAAATATGCTCGTGTCGTCAGTGGCTTGCAACAGTAATTTTTGACCCTTTAGTTGTTTGAAGGCCAAGTATTCTGAGGCAGGAATACTTGGCCTTCATTTCTTCGCAATAGTTACGCAAAGCAAGTCGATTTTCGCAGGGAGTGCATTTAGCCATACACCCAGTTTTGCGAACGAGAATTCAACCGATACTGCGTACAAACGATAGAGACGCTAAGATGCTTTGGTCAACGTTGCTTCTGCATCTATGACAATCCCAGAGAGATTCTTTGTTTCTTTTGCATTTATTATTTTTACTTTATCTTGGCGAGCTTTTAGTTGTGCCACCAGTTGTGCTACCCCTTGCTCGAGAGAGATCCTTGGATGCCAACCTAATATACTCCGCGCCTTTGTGTTATCAAGGACGATGGGAGAAGAGGTTACAGGCGAGACGGAGAGATAGATCGGCTCTAGCTTGCTTCCGAGAGCTTGGGCAACTAGCGAATACAGCCGATTGAGGGTACTGCCCTGTCCCGTACTGATATGCAATGTAGAGTTGTCCCCTCGTTTTAACGCACAAAGGTTTGCCTGGACCACATCATCGATGAAGATGTGATCATGAATCTCTTTGCCCGTTCCACGAATGACCGGACGGCGCTGTTCGGACAAAAGAGAGAGAAAGTAGCAGAGAGGATGGTGGATGGGCGCGCAGTCTCTTTCCCCATAGACATGGGCATAACGCAAAATGGTATGCTTGAGCCTATATTGCCGAGTATAGTAGCGGACATACCATTCTCCAGCCGCTTTACTAATATCGTGAGAATTATGTGGAGCAAGAGACATATCTTCTAACACAGGTAGGGCTTCAGGCACAATATACCCATACATACTATCTCCGCCGGACGCAAAGATAAGCTTACTCACCGATGCATTGACACAGCCATCTAGAACATTGAGCAACCCACGGATATTTATATCCGCATCCCTCAGTACTTGTTCTCCAGGGGATTCCGCATGGTGTGCAGCATGGTGGCTAACGATATCGGGACGCTCCATTTGCAAGATGGTCCACAATTTTGCATCACGAATATCTACCTGGTAGAAACGTGCACGAGGGTCAATTTCTTGACGAAATCCATGAGCCAAATTATCGATGACCAGCACGTCATGGCCTGCATCGAGATAGGCTCTCGTTAAGTAGGCTCCAATAAAGCCAGCTCCTCCAGTGATGGCAATCTTCATGTCGACGTTGCAGCGCAGATACCTCATTGTATTCAGCGATAAAGAGGAGCGCTGCACCTCCTTTCGTCCTTATAACGATAAAACTTGTGTTACTAGTTCAGTAGTTGATTTGTATCGAGTTGGTTAATCTTGCTGGTGCGGCTCCCACTTTCAGTGTATCCGTTTATCCTATCGACTAAGATAGATGAGTAATTGATTGAGCTTACTCTCAATAGAGAAAAAAGATCCGTGGCAACACCGCTTTCTAGTGCTTGCCTACGGATCCCATTTCAAACCCATGCGCAAGTTCACTCGGGCAAGGCTGTATTTAATAATGCATCTAATGTTGAACGCTTGATACGATATGCCTGCCGTTTTCCCCGGTGAGGTAGAGTGATTGCCTCTAATGCCCCACTCTTAATCCAGCGACGCACAGTTGTATCATCAACACGTAGCCTCTTTGCAACTTCACGCACAGTCAATAGTTCTTCTCTTTGCTCCTCAGATACCATAATTTTTATCTCCTACACCTCTATGGTGCTTTTCTAATCTAATATTCCCATAGCGAGGCATAGTGCTCCCTTCAATTACTTGCAATAAATCTTTTTAGGTGTCTGCCAAACATCATTAAGACTTGTCAGGCTGACTACAGATATACAGGCTTGGGACGTAGTATGCAACGCTTATATTTATTATCACTCGTGCCATAAATCTCATACCCTTTAACGATTAGATCAGGTACTTTCTTTTTTTAGGGCATGGACACTAGACCCCCTTTGTCATATTAAAACATGCGCTTCCTTTCTTGTTGTTCGAATATTCACATGTTGACAGGCATGCTATAGTATACTAGCAACAGAAAAGTGTCTTGCTGGGTTCCAAGGTAAATAAGGTAAATAATGAAACGCAAAAAACTGGTCCTTATTGATGGACATGCTATTGTCCATCGCGCTTTCCATGCAGTGCCAGAGGATCTTTCGACTAGCTCAGGAGAGCCGGTAAATGCTACCTTTGGCTTCACATCGATGCTCATGAAGGCGCTACTTGAAGAGAAACCCGATTACATTGCCGTTACCTTTGATCGGCCATCTCCGACTTTCCGGCACAACGCATATTCGCTTTACAAGGCTCATCGTCCCGCTCTTCCAGATAATATGAAGCCACAGTTTGCTCGTATCCGCGAACTGGTTCAGGCCTTTGGCATCCCAATTTATGAAAAGGATGGTTTTGAGGCTGATGATGTGTTAGGCACCCTTTCGGTTCAGGCTGAGCGATTGGGTGTAGATACGATTATTTATACAGGTGATATGGATACGCTGCAGCTAGTCACGGACCATGTGCTGGTGAAAGTGGCTAAGCGTGGTATTTCTGAGGTGACTGAATATAATCAGGCAGAGGTTGAAGCTCGCTATGGTTTCACACCATTGAAACTGCCCGATTTTAAAGGGTTAGTTGGTGATAAGTCTGACAACATTCCTGGCGTCCCTGGCATTGGGGAAAAGACAGCTTCTCGTCTGCTTGCAGAATATGGTGACTTAGAAACTATTCTGGCTCATGTTGATAAGCTTAAACCCAAAGAGCAAAATCTGCTGCACAAAGCGACAGAGCAGGCTCGCCAAAGCAAGTTCCTCGCAACCATCGTATTGGATGTTCCCATTCAACTAGATCTCGATGCTTGCCGGCTGACTCATGTCAATAGTGAAAAGGTATTAGCCCTTTTTCGCCAGTTAGAGTTTCGTACCCTAGTTGAACGCGTACTTGCGCTTTTCCACCAATTAAATATCAATACATCATCTGATCAAGTTTCTCAGGCAGTAGGGGTTGGTACCACTAATGCAGCTATGAATGAGCAGAATAGGCATGCCCTAACCAAGGCTGAAAATCTGCTTTATGCATCCCCAATTGGTGTTGTGCCTATCATGTCTCCTCCTTTGCCACCCGGTGAAGTGCCATTGAATATTACCGCTAGACACGCTCTTAGCTTTTCTGAACCCCAAAAGACCAATACTCTTCATGCATCAAAAAATGATCCATCAGTCAGTGAGAATAAGCTGCTGCAATTGAGTTTATTTGACATTGATGATGCACCTAGAGAGGCGACACATCATCTACATTTTCCCACTCCCGCCCAGACAATCCTCTTGCTCGATAGGGAGACCCGTCAGCAGACCAATACGATGATAGTAAATACAGAAGAGGGCTTGCGCGTCCTCATTAAGAGTCTTTATGAAGCGGGTGCTTTTGCTCTTGATACAGAGACTTCTTCTGAGAATCCTCGCTTAGCAACTCTTGTCGGTTGCTCTTTTGCTATGGCACCAGGTGAGGCATATTATATACCGGTTGGGCATAGAATGACCCCTGATGGGCAAGAGCCTGGTCCACAATTACCTCTATCTTATGTCTTAGAGAAACTCAAGCCACTTCTAGAGGATCAGACCATCCATAAATATATGCATAATGCTAAATATGATCTAGCAATTCTTGCCCGTTATGGTGTGAATTTGCAGGGGCTCGCATTCGATACAATGCTTGGAGCCTACTTGACAGATCCCGGCAGACGTGGACTTGGCCTCAAGGATCAAGCATTTCAACGTCTTGGCTGTGTCATGACCCCCATTAGTGAACTGATTGGCTCCGGTAGCAAGATGATTAGTATGGCCCAGGTGCCAGTGCACAAGGCAGCTAATTATGCGGGTCAGGATGCGGACATGACCCTGCGTCTGGTTGAACCTATTAGAGCTGAATTACAACAACATAGTTTAATGGACCTGTATACTAATATTGAACTGCCTTTGATCTCTGTCCTTATGCAGATGGAACTATATGGTGTGGCTCTCGATGCAGATTTCTTACAACAATTTGGTGAACGGCTTAAAGATCAGTTGCATGCTCTTGAACAAGAGATTTACAACGCTGTTGGTCATCGCTTTAACATCAATTCAACTAAACAGCTTGCGGATGTGCTTTTCGTAGAGTTGAAACTTCCAACTGGAAAAAAGACTAAGACCGGGTACTCGGTCAATGCCGATGTCATCGAAAGTCTGCGCGGCAAACATGCTGTCATCGATTACCTGTTGGAGTATCGTCAACTGAGTAAACTCAAGTCGACCTATATCGATGGACTGCTGGAATTGATGGACCCCACTACAGGACGGGTTTATACATCGTTCAATCAGACCATTACATCTAGTGGTCGCCTGTCGTCTAGCAATCCTAATTTGCAGAATATCCCAGTGCGTACCGAACTTGGTCGCCAGATACGCCGTGCCTTTATTGCTGATCCAAGCTATGTGCTACTAACTGCCGATTACTCGCAATTTGAATTGCGTATCCTGTCAGCAATTACTCATGAGCCACGTCTGGTTGAAGCCTTCAGCAAAGACGAAGATATCCACATGATCACTGCTTCCTCGCTCTTTGGAGTTCCGGTAGAGGAGGTGACAAAAGATCAGCGTCGTCTAGCCAAGACCGTGGTGTATGCAGTGCTCTATGGACAATCTGCATTTGGTCTCTCCCAGATAACTGGTATGAGCAATGCAGAGGCTGCCGAGTTTATCAAGCGCTACCATGAGACTTTTCCAAATATCAAGCTTTACGTTGATAGCACATTGCAACAAGCTCGCACACAGGGCTATGTCAATACGCTCTATGGTCGCAAGCGCTTCTTCCCAGACATGCATGCCCTCTCATATACCGAGCGTCAGGCAT